>CAJUFH010000012.1 GCA_910585755.1 uncultured Muribaculaceae bacterium
GTGCTTGCAAATTTTTCAAAGTTGAAAAATTTGCAAGCACCGAAGAAGGGATTTCTCGGTATACACGCATCATAAATTGAGCGAATAATTCTCGGCCTGCGATACCCAGACTCATACGATATTTCTCGTAAATATGGGTGGTCACAGCAACATCTTTTTTATTGCGCCCCGTCTTAGCCACAGTTTGTTTATTTGCGGCTTCAGCATAGGGTGGATTAATGTAGATTATTAATCGTTTGCGTTTTTCCGGATCATTGATGATGTCTTTAAGCGAATCAGGCAGTAAATCGAATGAATCATTTAAAAAATCGAATTGGAATATATGGTCAGGAAGTAATTTGGCGCCATTCCTGATACGTTCTTGGATGATATCCACGTCCGAACGATCTATGGTTGATGCCCAAATATGATATTTATTGGTTAATCCATTTAACAGATTGCCTGTCCCGGCAGCACAATCCCATATGTAATATTCATCCTGCCAATTTTCGCCCAGTTCGGCCTCTAAATATGTTTGAGATAATTCTACCCATTTTTGAGGAGTAAAATATGATCCTTTCCGTTCTCTTATATCCTGTGGAACCAATAAATCGATACGCTCAGCTATATAGTTGCGATATTCTTTTTTGGGGGGACGTTTATATTTATTCCAAAATTTAGTGTGAGCAATTTGGTCATCATTAAATTGAGCCTTTTTTGAGTCATAGAGTCCCATTTTGTCTGTGCCTCTGAATAGCTCGTAATACTTGTCTCTTAATAAAACAAGTAGTTTATCTGCGATTGGAATATTCGTTTCGGTAGATAATAAGTCAGCCAAGTAGAAATGAGCGTCAAGAAGTCCTTCCTTTTGGGCTTCCTTCCAATTTACATCAATTGTGGGCTTTACTTCCGCAACCCATTTCTGATATATATGGACAAAATTAGTTTTTGAAATTCGTATTTTGGAAATTTTCGATTTTCCGACGACTAAATTCTTCTTTATGAATCTGACTAAATCCTTAGAGTCTCTATCAAACGAGAAATTATAAGAATTAGCCTCAAGAGAGCTGCGGACTAACGCATATACGGTTTGGAATTCTTTAGAAGAGTGGTCTGAAGGCGCTACATTCCAATTAAAATCATTTTGTCTGAAAATGTCAAGTATTTCGGTGTAAGGTATGAATATGATTTTGGCTGCATCAAAAGCGCCAATATAAATTGGAGGTAAATAGTGGTCAAAAGTTTTTGCCTTTCCGATTGTGAGAATTAATTGGGCTACTGCTCTGTTTAAATCCTGTTGAATACCTTTCTTTGCCTCGGCCCAAAGTAAAAATTCTGTTTCGGTATTTGAGGTTATATTAGATGGTGCCGCTACGGCGAAATCTACATTACCAATAATCTGAGTGGTATCGTATTCAGAGAAATAATCCTGTGCGATTTTGTTCTTTAATTCTTCTTCTCGGATATGTATGGAGTAAGTCATATTTGTGATATAGTTATTTTGCAAAGATAGTAAATTTTCAGAAATATTCTGCGCTTATTATTCTTTAATAGTAAACGTCCAAACAATTTATCGCACCTTATTTTATTGCACCTTAATTTTATTGCACCTTATTTATTGCTAAACACTCCAAAAGAGAATAAACAACAGTAGTGATAAGGAATGTCTCTCCGATGTGGTGTTTTGGAGGTGGTCACAGAACTCCTTTCTCTCGCATATAGTCTGTCAGGTCTTCCATTAGATACCGTGACCCGAATGTGTGAAGTACATCGTATGAGGGAACTATGTATTCATACAGGATGCCTGACCGTTTCAGACGGTCGTACACATCTTCCTGGCGCAGATTCAGTACCTGGGCCAGCTTGCTAATGCAGTAAGTTACAAATTCAAGAGTCGGTCTATCCATACTATTTAATAACTTAATAACGCCCTTTGGCGCAAAGATAACTAATTCTATTGATTTAATTCAGTATGAGCGCTTTTTTATTTGCTTATGAGGATTAAGCGAATGGATTGTAGCTTGCATAACAAGGCGCTAGACGGGGGAAATGGTTGGTTTAGGCGGGAAAATGGTAAAACAATGGGGCGCGAAATGTGTTAATTTTGCGGTGGAAAATATTTTGAGTGATTGTAGAATTGACAAATTGCTGAAACTATGGAAAAAAACCTCAGGGATATACATTCGCCCGAAGATATAAAGGGGATGAGTCTGGAGCAACTGTATCTGCTAAGTGACGAACTGCGAGCGGCGCTGACGCGCAAGCTGGCGGCCCACGGCGGCCATGTCGGGCCGAACCTCGGTGTGGTGGAGGCTACGGTCGCCCTCCACTATGTGTTCGACGCGCCGAAAGACAAAATCGTATACGACGTATCGCATCAGAGCTACGTCCACAAGATGCTGACGGGGCGCATCGAGGCGTTCCTTGACCCCGCCCATTACGATGATGTAACGGGCTATACCTGCCCCCGCGAGAGCGACTACGACCTCTTTGAAGTCGGCCATACATCGACCTCCATCGCCCTTGCTACCGGCCTTGTGAAATCCCGCGACCTGGTTGGAGGCAAGGAGAACGTCGTGGCCTTTATCGGCGACGCGTCGCTTGGCGGAGGAATGGCTCTCGAAGCGCTCAACTACGCCCCGGAGCTTCATTCCAATATAATCGTGATACTGAACGACAACCAGATGTCGATCGCGGAAAACCACGGCGAACTCTACAATCACCTGAAGACTCTTCGTGACTCGAACGGCACGGCGGAGAACAATATCTTCCGCGCCCTCGGCTACGAATACATCTATGTAGAGGAGGGCAACGACCTACGGGCGCTTATCAAGGCGTACAGAGAGGCCAAAGGACAGAACCGGGCAGTGCTCGTCCATATCAATACGATGAAGGGTATGGGACTCCCTTGCGCGGAGGCCCACAAAGAGCAGTTCCACTACAACGGGCCGTTCGACCCCAAGACAGGCGCGAATATCAATAGTGCGCAGGTTGAGAGCTATCAGGAGATTTTCGCCCTCCAGCTCCTCGATAAGATGCGTGCCGACAAGCGGGTTGTCGGACTAACAGCCGGTACTCCCGGCGCTATCGGCTGGGATCCCGCTATGCGCGAAGCCGCCGGCGACCAGTTTGTCGACGTGGGTATCGCCGAGCAGGACTGCGTCACGATGGCGGCCGGAATGGCCCGCGGGGGAGCGCGCCCCGTAATGGGTGTGGTTTCGACCTTCCTTCAGAGAGCCTACGACCAATTGTCGCACGACGTGGCGATAAACGATCTTCCTGTGACGTTCGTGGTCTTCTACGGCAGTATGTTCGGAATGAACGATATGACCCACCTCGGTTTCTTCGACATAGCGATGGTCTCCAACATACCTAATATAACGTTCCTTGCTCCGGCCTCGGCTGAGGAGTACAAGGCTATGCTCGACCAGGCGGTTGACTCGGCTAACGGGCCGGTCGTAATCCGCATCCCGGGGGGAGCCGTGCGCCATCAGTCTGCTCCTGTCAATACTGATTTCACGAAATACGAGACAGTCGAGCAGGGCGCCGAGGTTGCCATCATCGCCGAAGGAACCTTCCTCGAAACAGCGCTCAAAGCCGCCGAGATACTGCGGTCGAAGGGCGTTACCCCGACTGTGATCAACCCCCGTATCCTGTCGCAGGTGGATGCCGGGAGCCTTGACACTCTGAAAGATTACCGCCACGTCATCACTATCGAGGACGGCATTGTTGACGGCGGTTTCGGCCAAAAGGTAGCCGCGTACCTCGGGACTTCCCCTGTAAAGGTAACATGCCTCGGCCTCGAGAAAGAGTTCCTCGACCGCTTCAACGCCGCCGAACTCCTCAAAGCCAACGGCCTGACCCCCGAACAGATCGCCTCCATCGCCTGATTATACCCTCGCATCCGAATACAGAAGGCGCGGTGTCAATGTGAACGACACCGCGCCTTCTGGTTTGCTATGCTGTTATGAGAGCGTTGTTCGGGAATCAGACGCGTTTTGATTTGGCCTCGGCGATGAGGACGGGCCCGGGGACGATGTAGATTTCGAGGCGGCGGTTGTCATCGCGCCGCTGGCGGGAGTCGTTGGGGGCGAGGGGCTCGGAGGGACCCATCGGGTAGCCCATCAGCAGCTCGGTCTGCCGGGCGTTTTCGTCGAAATAGTCGTATAGCGAGACGATTCGGCGCTCTGTAAGCTCGTAGAGATAAGGCTCGGAGCCGGTATCGTCGGAGTGCATCGCGAGGATTACCTTGAAACGACCCGGTACCCTGAAATAGGGGAGGAAATTTTTCAGCAGCGCGGCGGCTCCGGGGAGGAGGGTTGAGTCGTTGGGCGCGAAGAGCTTTGAGGCGGGGATAGAGGCGATGACGACCTCTCCGCGGCGCATGGTCTCTATTTTGTAGCCCATTTTCTGTAAGGAACGAGCCTCGCGCAGCATATATTCCTTGATGTATGACTGCTGCTTCTTAGGGACTTCGGGGAGGTGGAGATTCTCCTGGAGAGAGTATTCCGACAGGTCGACAGTCTGCTCGGTATCGGGGGCTGGAGTGGCCGCCGACCCTCCGAATGGCAACGCGAACGCGCATAGCGCTGCGACCGCTCCGGCTAAGAAACGGCCGCACGGCAAGCGCCTGAGCCTGCTGTCAGAGAACGGAATCCTCATAGTCGATTTCGGCATGTACCATCAGCGGCACGTCCTGCGGGTCAACCTGAGCGTCGCGATCCTTGCGGAGCATGCGGGTGACATAGTCGATGAGGTCCGGTTCGATATCCTCGTCCTCGTCATCGTCGCTGAGGTCAACATCGAGCAGCCCGTTTTCCTGGTAGAAGTCCCAAATCATGTCAATCACGTTGAGCACCTCGTCATCGGGATATGTCGGGCGTCCGGCCTCGGCAAGGCGGGCGTTTATAAACTCGATAGCTTTCTGTTCGTCAAATTCCATTGTGGTGTAGTTTAAAAGACAAACTCTATACATTAAGACAACCGCCGGGCGTCAATTGTTTAGATCGAGCAGCCCTTCGGGAAGCGAAAGGAGTATGTGGTGGCGTTGGGTATCGACCTCCTCGATCATCGAGCCGTCGGCCACGGGGAGCATCAGGCGGCGCCCATCCTGGTCGCGGACGATAAAGAGGTAGTTGTCTGTCGAATCGTCGAGGTCCACGATTTCCCCGCGGAGGAAGCCGTCGTCGCTTTCGACAGTGTAGCCGATAAGGTCTTCGGCGTAAAAGCCTTCCTCGTCATCTTCCTCATCTTCGCTGTCCTCCTCACTCTCGCTGTCGGTCGCCTCGAGGCGGCGGATATCGTCGCGGAGGGCGTAAAGCGTGGCCGGGCAGAGCTTCGCGGCCTCGGCCTCGGATGTTATGCCGTCGATTGTCAGCAGAGATGTCTGGGCGCTTTTGGGGCGCGAGGCGTTGATAAAGAACGGCACAAAAATCCCGTCGATTTCCAGCACCACGCAGCGGAGCGATGCGAGCTCGTCGGCATCCAGTTGCGACTGGACGTTGATTTCGCCGTTGATTCCGTGGGGTCTCTGTAACTTCCCTATCTCTTTCAGCTCGGTGCGGAGAATCATCTGTGACGTTGCGGTTAGTTGTTTACTTCTTCTTTTTCTTCTTCCCTTTCGCGGGGGGCAGCTCTACCTTGAACTCGCAGAGACGCGTGTCGGCAGGATTCAGCACGATGCGGCCGGCCGACAGTTCGGCGAGGTCGGCGAAGATTTTCGCGTCCTCGACCCCGTCTGGGTTGACGGCGAGCATCTGCTTCTTCATGTTGTTTGCCAGGAGCATCACGGCCTCGTCGCGGGCCGGCCCCTCGGGCATTTCCGCTGCCTCGTCGATCATGCGGCGCGTCAGTATGCCGTACTGACGCATGTTGAAGCGGTTCTGCGGGTAGGGAACCACGTCCGGCTCCGTCTTGAGGTCGGCTGCCTGGATTACCTCGCATGGGAAATCTATGTCGAGGTTGAAGCCCGACATAATCATAAGGTGGTCCCAGAGCTTGTGGCGGTTCTCTTCCTGCCGCAGTTCGGGAAAAAGGTTACCCATCGCGCGCACAATCGTGTGCGCGCAACGGGTACGTTCTTCTCTGTCCTCGATTTCCAGGCAATGGTCGACCATCCGCTGGATGTTGCGGCCATATTCCGGAAGAGTGAGTTGCTTTAGATTCGTGTTGTAGTTGAGCATCAGCCTTTGATGAGGTTATGGCCTGTCATTTCGGCGGGCTGGGGAAGGCCCATGATGTGGAGGATGGTCGGAGCCACGTCGGCCAGGATTCCGTTCTCCACGGTCGCGTTCTTGTCGTTGGTGACGTAGACGCAGGGCACGGGGTTCAGCGAGTGGGCCGTGTTGGGGGTTCCGTCGGAATTGATGGCGTTGTCGGCGTTTCCGTGGTCGGCGATGATGATGATTTCGTAGCCGGCCTTCTGGGCTGCGGGCACAACCTCCTTCAGGCAGTTGTCAACGGTCTCGACCGCTTTCTGAATCGCGGGATAGACACCGGTATGCCCTACCATGTCGCCGTTGGCGAAGTTCACGACAGCGAAGTCGTATTTCTCCGTCAGAAGGGCGTCGCGGAGCTTGTCTGCTACTTCGGGAGCGCTCATTTCGGGCTGGAGGTCGTAGGTGGCGACCTTCGGCGAGTTGACGAGGATACGGTCCTCACCTTCGTAGGGGGCTTCGCGGCCGCCGTTGAAGAAGAAGGTGACGTGGGCGTACTTCTCGGTCTCGGCGATATGGAGCTGCTTGAGCCCCTTCGAGGAGATGTATTCTCCGAGGGTGTTGTCGACGTTCTCCTTGGGGAAGAGGACGTGCAGCCCGGTGAACGACGAGTCGTACGGGGTCATGCAGTAATACTGGAGGTCGGGGATGGTCTTCATACCCTGCTCCGGCATGTCGTGCTGGGTGAGGACGATGGTGATTTCCTTGGCGCGGTCGTTGCGGTAGTTGAAGAATATCACGCAGTCGCCCGGCTTGATAGTGCCGTCGACGGTGGAGTTGTTGATCGGTTTGATGAACTCGTCGGTAACGCCGTCGTCGTAGCTCTCCTGCATTGCCTGCACCATGTCTGTTGCCTGCTTCCCTTCGCCGTTTACGAGGAGGTCGTATGCCACCTTGACGCGGTCCCAGCGCTTGTCGCGGTCCATAGCGTAGTAGCGGCCGATAATAGAGGCGATTACGCCGGTCGACTTCTCACAGTGGGCGGTCAGCTCCTCGATGAATCCTTTGCCGGAGTGGGGGTCGGTGTCGCGGCCGTCCATGAAGCAGTGGATGAAGGTTTTCTCCAGGCCGTACTTCTTGGCGATGTCGCAGAGGGCGAAAAGGTGCTCGAACGACGAGTGTACGCCCCCCGTGGAGGTCAGGCCCATGAAATGGATCGCCTTGTTGTTCTCCTTGGCGTAGGAGAAGGCGCTCTTGATTTCGGGGTTGTCGAGAATTGAGCCGCTGGCAATGGCCTTGTTGATTTTTACCAGGTCCTGGTAGAGCACGCGGCCGGCGCCGATGTTGAGGTGGCCAACCTCGGAGTTGCCCATCTGGCCGTCGGGAAGCCCGACGTTCTCGCCGGAAGCCTGGAGCTCGGAATGGGGGTACTTGGCCAGGAGGCTGTCCCAATAGGGGGTGGGGGTGGAGTATATGGCGTCACTCTTGGTGTGGTTGCCTATGCCCCACCCGTCGAGGATCATCAGTAGTGCTTTCATTTTTGGTTGAAAGTTATAGTTGATTGAAGTTTAGTGTTTTCTTAGTTCTTGGCGATAGGGCAGGCGGCGCACTTCTGCTGGATTTGCTTGAAGAAGTCGTTGCCCTTGTTATCAACAAGGATGAAGGCGGGGAAGTTCTCGACTTCGATTTTCCAGATTGCCTCCATGCCGAGTTCGGGGTATTCGAGCAGTTCCACTTTCTTGATGGAGTTGCTTGCCAGCACGGCTGCCGGGCCGCCAATCGAGCCGAGGTAGAAGCCGCCGTTGTTCTTGCAGGCATCGGTCACCTGCTGCGAGCGGTTACCCTTGGCGATCATGATCATCGAGCCTCCGGCCTTCTGGAACTGGTCGACATAGGGGTCCATGCGCCCGGCGGTAGTCGGGCCGAAGGAACCGGAAGGCATCCCCTTCGGGGTCTTGGCGGGTCCGGCATAGTAAATCGGGTGGTCCTTTAGGTACTGCGGCATCGGCTCGCCGGCGTCGAGGCGCTCTTTGATTTTGGCGTGGGCGATGTCGCGGCCTACGATGATGGTGCCGTTGAGGTTCAGGCGGGTGGCTACGGGGAACTTGTCGAGTTCGGCGAGCACTTCGGCCATGGGGCGGTTGAGGTCGATGTTGACGGCGTTGGACTCTCCGGCCTGGCGCAGCTCCTCGGGAATCAGTTCGCCGGGATTGGAGTCGAGCTTCTCGATCCAGAGACCCTCGCGGTTGATTTTCGCCAGTACGTTGCGGTCGGCGGAGCAGCTCACGCCCATGCCGATGGGGCACGAAGCGCCGTGGCGGGGAAGACGGATCACGCGGATGTCGTGGGCGAAATACTTGCCGCCGAACTGCGCTCCGAGGCCGATTTCCTCGGCGGCCTTCTTAAGCTCCTTCTCCAGCTCGACGTCGCGGAACGCGCGGCCGTATTCGTTGCCGGTGGTGGGGAGGTTGTCGTAATATTTGATGGAGGCTTTCTTTACCGTTTCGAGGTTCTTCTCCGCGGATGTGCCGCCGATTACGAAGGCGATGTGGTAGGGAGGGCAGGCCGCGGTGCCGAGGGTCTTCATCTTCTCGACCAGGAAGGGGACGAGGGTCTTGGGGTTGATGATGGCCTTGGTCTCCTGGTAGAGGTAGGTCTTGTTGGCCGAGCCGCCACCCTTCGCGACGAACACGAACTTGTATTCGTCCCCTTCGGAGGCGTGGATGTCAATCTGGGCGGGGAGGTTGCAGCCGGTGTTGACCTCGTCGTACATGGTCAGCGGGGCGTTCTGCGAGTAGCGGAGGTTGTCGGTTGTGTAGGTGTCGTAAACGCCGTGGGAAAGCATCTCCTCGTCGTCGCACCCTGTATATACGTTCTGGCCTTTCTCGCCGTGGATGATGGCGGTGCCGGTGTCCTGGCAGAAGGGGAGCTGCCCCTTGGCTGCTATCTCGGCGTTACGCAGCATCGTGAGGGCCACGAACTTGTCGTTGTCGGATGCCTCGGGGTCGCTGAGGATTTTCGCCACCATCAGGTTGTGCTCGCGGCGGAGCATGAAGGAGTTGTCGTGGGTCGCCTGGCGCGCCAGCACGCGGAGCGCCTCCGGGTCGATGACCAGGAACTCGTGTCCTCCCCAGTTCTCTACTTTTACGTAGTCCGAGGTAAGGTGGTAATACTCAGTAGTGTCGGGTCCCAGAGGGAACATCTTCTGATAGTGAAACGGTTTGGTAGCCATAGCTTTGTTTGTAATTTGATATATCTAACCGCGAATGTACGAAAAAATTTTGTAACTTTGCTCTTAAATGGGGGTGAGGCTTCGCCCCGTTAACAGCAATTAGCGCGATGAAAACTTATCTTGTCACAGGGGGTGCCGGGTTTATCGGCACCAACTTCGTGAAATACGTTTTGAAGGTCCACGGCCCGGAGGCGCGGGTGGTGGTGCTCGACGCTCTGACCTACGCCGGTAACCTCGACAACCTCGCTGAGGAGCGCAAGCTCCCGAACTTCCGGTTTGTCAAGGGGGATATCGGCGATACCGCTCTCGTCGAGGCGCTGCTCCGCGATGAGGATCCTGACTATATCGTGAATTTCGCGGCGGAGAGCCACGTCGACCGCTCTATTTCCGACCCGAAAGTGTTCCTGGAGACCAATATCCTCGGGGCGTTCAATATGCTCGAATGTTGCCGCAAGGCGTGGCTTGACGGCAAGGATGAGGCCGGCCGCCCCCGCTACCGCGAGGGTAAGAAATTCCTCCAGGTATCTACCGACGAGGTTTACGGCTCCCTTCCCCGCGTACCGGGAGAGCCGCGCCCCCTCGTTCTGTCCCCCGAAGTCGAGGCTGTCGCCAAGGGGCGCTCGAATCTCAAGACATTCGGCCCCGGGCTGTTCACGGAGGAGACTCCGCTCAGCCCCCGCTCTCCTTATTCGGCGGCGAAAACCTCCGCCGACCATATGACGCTCGCCTACCGGGAAACATACGGCCTCCCGGTCAACATAACCCGGTGCAGCAACAACTACGGACCCTATCAGTTCCCCGAAAAACTTATTCCGCTGGCACTTATGAAAATACTCCGGGGGGAGAAGGTTCCCGTCTATGCCCGGGGGGAGAACGTACGCGACTGGCTGTATGTCGAGGATCACTGCAAGGGTATCGACATGGTACTCCGCGACGGTGTCGACGGCGAGGTCTACAATATCGGCGGGTTCAACGAGGAGCAGAACATTTCCATCGTGCGGCAGTTGCTCGCGACTGTCAGGGAACTGGCGCTCGCCGAACCTCGCTACCGGGCTCTCCTGGCCGTGGAGCCGGAAGAGATAGGGGAGGGGATGATCGAGTATGTATCCGACCGTCCCGGCCACGATATGCGCTATGCGATCGACCCGGAGAAAATCGCCACGACCCTCGGCTGGTACCCCGAAACTCCGTTCAGCCGCGGATTGTGCGAGACTGTGAAATGGTATCTCGATAACCCGGAGTGGTCCCCCGCGGCGCTCCGCAACGCTGCCGGAAGATGAAAGGGATAGTTCTCGCTGGAGGGGCCGGGACGCGCCTCCACCCCATGACCCTCGGGGTCTCCAAACAGCTTCTGCCTGTCTACGACAAGCCGATGATATATTATCCGGTGTCGGTGCTGATGCTTGCCGGCATCCGAGACATACTGATTATATCTACCCCCGACGACCTCCCCTCGTTCCGCCGCCTGTTGGGCGACGGCGAGCGCCTGGGTGTACGTTTCGAGTACGCCGAACAGCCGCGGCCCGAAGGGCTGGCGCAGGCGTTCATAATCGGGCGGGATTTCCTCGCTGGGGATGACGCATGCCTGGTGCTCGGCGACAATATCTTCTACGGCCAGGGGTTCTCCGGGATGCTTGCCGACGCCTCCAGGCGCGTCAGCGACGAGGGGAAGGCGGTTGTTTTCGCCTATCCTGTCGCTGACCCGGAGCGCTACGGGGTTGTCAGTCTCGGCGACGACGGCAAACCTGTATCGATAGTTGAGAAACCTTCCTCGCCGACCTCGAACCTGGCTGTCACCGGGCTGTATTTTTATCCGGCCGATGTTGTCGACGTGGCGGCCGGGGTGAAGCCGTCGGCCCGCGGAGAGCTGGAGATTACCGCCGTCAACGACTGGTATCTGAAAGCGGGACGGCTGGCAGTGGAGCGTTTCGGCCGCGGATTCGCCTGGCTCGACACAGGTACCGTGGACTCGTTGATGGAGGCTTCGAGTTTCATCCAGGCTATTGAGAAGCGGCAGGCTCTCCAGGTCGCAGCCCTGGAAGAGGTTGCTTTCCGGCGGGGGTTCATTTCGCGCGACAAGTTGCGGACTCTCGCTTCCGAAATGGCTAACACCGCTTACGGCCAGTATCTTCTGAATCTGGCATCCAATTCCTGACGCATATAATGATACAGCAAAAGAAATACCCTTTCCTCGATCTTGCCGACGCCAACGCCCCCTATATGGATGAGCTGCGGGAGGCCGCGGCCCGGGTCGTTTCTTCCGGGAGGTATGTCGGGGGTGCCGAATGTGAGCTGTTTGAGAAGGAACTGGCCGCCGCGACGGGTACGAAGTACGCGGTGGGGGTCAGCAACGGGCTTGACGCTCTCCGCCTGATTCTCAGAGCTTACATCGAAATGGGGGAGATGCGTTCAGGCGACGAGGTGATTGTCCCGGCCAACACATATGTCGCTTCGGTGCTCGCGATTTCCGACGCGGGGCTGAAACCGGTTATGGTTGACGCGGATATTGAGACACTAAACATCGACACGTCGCTGCTGCGTCGCGCCGTTACCCCCCGGACCCGGGCTATAATGACCGTGCATCTCTACGGGCGCGTTGCCTGGGACGACGAACTTGAAGCCGTCGCAAGGGAGATCGGGCTGAAAGTGATCGAGGACAACGCCCAGGCGATAGGGGCGCGGTACCGCGGGCGTATGACCGGCTCGCTCGGCGATGCCGCCGCGTTCAGCTTCTACCCTACGAAAAATATCGGCGCGCTTGGCGACGCGGGAGCGGTCACCACCTCCGATGAGAGGCTGGCGGCAACCGTCAGGGCGCTCGCCAACTATGGCTCCGACCGCCGCTACCATAATATTTACAAGGGGTTCAACTGCCGCCTCGACCCGATGCAGGCCGCTGTCCTGCGGGTGAAACTGCCGCACATTGACGAGGAGAGCCGCCGTCGCCGCGAACTCGCCGCGATATATCTTAAAAATGTCCAATCCACCCCGGCGCTTACCATGCCGCTGCTTCCGGCAGACCCGGAGGAGCACGTTTTCCATCAGTTCGTGGTTCTTGCGGCCAACCGCGCCTCCCTGGAGGAATATCTTAAAGCCAACGGGATAGGGTATGACATTCATTACGCGACACCTCCCCACCGCCAGCCCTGCTATGCCGCTGAGTTTGCCGGAATGGCGTTCCCCGTTACAGATGTGATTGCCTCGCGGTGCCTGTCGCTGCCGATAACGCGCACGACTTCAACGGCTGATGCCGAGGCTATCGCTGCGATACTTGCTGATTATAAGGGTTAAGGTTTCCCGGCGTTGGTGATGTCGTTGAGTGTGTCAACGGTCTGGTCTTTCTCATCCTGCGGCACGTCGGAACGGTTGATTACGTATTGCTGGTAGTAGGAGAGCAGCAGCGTGGTGAGCGGAAGCGCGATAATCATACCGATCAGTCCAAGGAGAGTGCCCCACACGGAGAGGGACAGAAGGATGATGGCCGGGTTCAACCCCATCGTCTTACCCATAATCTTGGGTGTCAGCACATAGTCGCAGATGCTTTGGGTTACCGCGTAGACAATCAGACATTTCCCCAGCTCGGGCCAGAAGCTCGCCTCCCCGGCCATGGAGGAGATAAAGCATACGAGCGCGACGGGGATAAGGGTGACATACTGGAAATAGGGAATCAGGTAGAGTACGCCGGTCATTATACCGAGCACGAGCGCCATTGGTATCCCGACAATAGAGAAGCCTATGCAGTAGAACACTGCCGCGCATAGGGCGATTAGCGCCTGTCCGCGGAAATAGCGGTTCATGCTGTCCTTGATGTCGTCTCCGACCTTGTATGCCACCTTCCGGTATTTCGGGGGAACCAAAAGGCGGAACCCCTTCATCAGATGCTCGTAATCAAGAAGAATGAATATGACATAGATAAAGGTCAGGAGCCATTCGAGCGTGTGAAGCAGGAAATCGACAACAGCCGACAGGAACGAGCCCCCCGTGGTCAGCAGCATCCGCAGGCGGCTGTCCTCGAGCATCTGAGTGAGATTCAGAGAGGATAGATAGTCTGTGATGGTGCGGATTACGTCGTCAGGTAGGAACGAAAGTCCCCCCTTGTCGCCCGGGTCGGATTTGATCATCGCCTCTAATTGCTTCAGCTCGTTTACCGAGGAGGGCACCACGAGATATCCTATCCCAATCAGTACGGCTGTAACTACCGCGAGGGTTATCAGAATCGGCAAAATCCTCCCTTTGAGACGCGTGATTTTCTGCACGAAGCACACAATCGGCTCCAGAATGTAGGCAATCAGGCAGGCGAGGCTGAACGGCAACAGGACGTTGGCCAGCACGTTGATGAGCCATATGGCGCCGGCAATCATCGCCAGTGTGGCGAGGATTCTGACAACCCTGTCAAACGTGTATGGCCTTGACTGTCGCATAATATCCCTCATTCGTTGAAACGTGGTCAATAATATAAAATATAACATCCGCATCACCGAAAAAGGTCATGAGGGTGTATCATAACGGCACATCAGACAGCACCCTCTCATCCGGATACAAAAAGAGAGCGTATCAAAATCTCGATACGCTCTCGTGTTGTCTAAACCTTAATTCTGGGACTGTCGGCCTTACTTCACGGAGGCCCAGTCGGCGGCGGGGAGGCCGGCGTTGACGCGGCGCAGACGCAGCAGGGCTTCGAGATAGTAGTAGTCGGCGTAGTTCAGGGGGGTGTCGATTTCCGAGCCGTGGGGGAGGGAGCCGGTGGAGTGCATCAGCACGAAGCCGCCGTTTTCACCAACCTTGGCGGCATATGCCGGGGAGGCGAGGGCTTTGAGGATTTTCTCGGCGTACTCGCGGTAGGTTTTCCCTTCCTTTGCGGGAACGAGGGTGCTGAGTTCGATGAGGGCGGAGGCGTAAATCGCGCCGGCTGAAGCGTCGCGGGGGGTGTCGGCGGCGGCTCTCGCGTCGAGGTCCCAGTAGGGAACGAGGTCGGGGGCCGTGTTCTTATCCATAATCACCTTGGCGATGTTGCGGGCCTGGTCGAGGTACTTTTTGTCCTTGGTCTCGCGGTAGCATTCGGTGTAACCGTAGAGGCCCCAGGCCTGGCCGCGAGCCCAGGCGGAGTCGTCGTTCTTCCCCTGGAAAGTGCCCTGGCTCTCGATACCTCCGTCGGGGGTGTAGCTAACGACGTGGTAGCTGGTGTAGTCGGGGCGGAAGTGGCACTTCATCGTCTTGTCGGCGTGCTTGACGGCGATGTCGCGGTACTTGCTGTCGCCGGTGATGCGCGATGCGTTGAAGAGGAGCTGCAGGTTCATCATGTTGTCGATGATTACCGGATAGTTCCAGGGCCCGAAATCCCAGGAGCGGATTACACCTACCTTGGGGTCGAAGCGTGCAATCAGGTTGTCGGCTGTGCGCACGATTACGTCCTTGTAGTCCTCCTTGGGAGCGAGGCGCATGGCGTTACCATAGGAGCAGTTGACCATGAAGCCGAGGTCGTGGGTGTTCGTCTGGTAGGAAACAGGGAAAAGCTGGTTGGTGAATTTTTCCGCAAGTTCCTTCATATCCTGGCGGCCTGTAAGCTCGTAGGCGTACCAGAGAGAGCCGGGGAAGAAGCCGGACGTCCAGTCGTCGAAGGGGACGTAGTGGACGGTCTGATATTCCGCGAGCGAGGGGTGCTTCCGTAGCTCGGTGTGGGCGTAGAAGTCCTTAGGTTCGCGTTCGAGGTGGTATGATACAAGGGGGATTGAGTAGTCGGTGAAAAGGTTGCGGGGGAATTTTCCCGGTTCTTTCACTTCCGACGCCTGGAACGAGAGCTGGTCGGCTGCCGCGGCGGCGGGAGCCGCTGTCCAGTCGGCCGCGGTCGCGCTGAGGGTCGCGGCGAGGATGCTGATGGAGATAGGAAGAAGTTTTTTCATGTTATCGCGTGGTTACTTGTTCGTTGTAAATACAATGCAAAGTTACAGGTAAAAA
Source organism: uncultured Muribaculaceae bacterium (assembly GCA_910585755.1). Lineage (GTDB taxonomy): Bacteria > Bacteroidota > Bacteroidia > Bacteroidales > Muribaculaceae > UBA7173. The sequence continues at coordinate 15,322 of CAJUFH010000012.1, forward strand.
GCCTGTAACCTTGCCTGATATGTCGCGTTGGATAAAACAGCGGGCGTGAAGGCTTGCAATTTTGGCCAAAAAGCCCGCAAAATTGTTCAATCGTTTCTTATGAAGCCTGTTCAGTCGTTTTTGAGGTAGGCTGAGGGGAGCTCTCCGAAGAACTTCTTGAAGGAGGTCGCAAAGTAGGAGGGGGTGCCGTAGCCGACCATAGCGCTTACCTGCGAAATGTTGTAGCGGCCGGTCTTGAGAAGTTCCATGGCGCGGCGGAGGCGGAAGCGGCGGATGAACTCGTTGGTCGATTCTCCGGTCAGCGCTTTCATCTTCAGGTGGAGGTTGGAGCGGCTCATGCACATCTCGCTTGCGAAGGCGTCGGTCGAAAACTCCGAATCGTCGAGGTGTTTCTCCATCGTCGCCATGGCTTTCTTGAGAAATTCCTCGTCGAGGGGGTTGAGCGCGACGCTTTCGGGCTTGATTTCGGCCGAGTCGGTGAAATGTCGTATCGCCTGGCGGCGCGTGCGGAGCTGGTTGCGGATTTTCGACGCGAGCAGCTCCATCGAGAATGGCTTCGCGATATAGTCGTCGGCTCCGACCTTGAAGCCGCCGAGCTGGTCGGAGACATCGCTTTTCGCCGAGAGCATTATGACGGGGATATGGGAGGTGCGCAGGTTGCGCTTGACCGTGCGGCAGAGCTGCACCCCGTCGATGTCGGGCATCATTATGTCTGTTATGATCAGGTCGATGTTCTGCGCCGAAAGAACCTGGATGGCCTTGGCTCCGTCGGCGGCGGGGACTACGTTGTAGTTTTCCGACAGGCTCTCGCATATATATATGAGAATGTCGGGGTTGTCGTCAACTACCAGCACGGTCTCCCGGTCGGAGTCGGGCTGCGTGTTAAGCGCCGGGTCCTCCTCTTCCGCGTCTTCGTCGGGGAGTTCCGGAAGGTCAAGGGGCGCTTCCACGGTCGCGGCGGGGAGGGCCGCGCCCTGCGAAGCGGTTTCCTCGGCGCTGTATTCGTTCGGTCCTACCGGGAGCAGTACGGTGAATCGGGTGCCGCTACCCAGCTCGCTTTCAACGGAGATGGAGCCGTGGTGCAGCTCGACGAGGCGTTTCACGAGCGACAGGCCGATGCCGCTTCCTCCCGCGCGGTCGTGTACCTGGTAGAAGCGGGTGAAAATGTCGGGGAGCTTTTCCGCCGGGATGCCGCATCCGGTATCGGCTACGGTGATTTCCAGTTCGGGAGCCTCGGGGGAGCCTTTCCTTGAAAGGGTAACGTGGATTGACTGTCCTTTCGGGGTGTACTTAAACGCGTTTGAAATCAGGTTGTTGCATATTAGCTCGATATACTGCGGGTCGCAGAGTACCGGGGTGTCGGGGATTGTAGAGTCGAGTTTGAAGTCGATGCCCCGCCGGGTAGCCTGGTATTCGTAGTTGTTAAAAATCTTGCGTATGAGGTCGTTTACGATTACCGGCTCGGTTTTCAGCTTGAACATCCCCATTTCCGCGCGCCGGTAGTCGAGCAACTGGTTCACGATGCGGAGGATGCGCTCGGCGTTGTTTTTGACGATGGAGAGTTTCTGAACGGTCTTGCGGTCCGTGGCCCTCTGGAGCAGTTCCTGTATCGGGAGGAGGATGAGGGTCAGCGGGGTGCGGAGCTCGTGGGACATGTTGATGAAGAAGCGGACCTTCATCTCGTAGAGTTCGCGCTGGCGCTCGCTGTCGAGGGTTGCCATGCGCTCCCGCTCCCGGCGGGTCTTGCGCCGCCAGAAATATGCCATTACGGCTGCGATGGCTCCGACGGCCAGCAGGATAAAGAGCGTCCTGGCCCACCAGCGGTTGTACCATTTCGGCATGATCACAATGTCCAGCCCGGTTTCCTCTTCGCTCCATACACCGTCGTTGTTGGCGGCGCGGAGCAGGAAGCGGTATTCGCCTGCCGGGAGGTTGGAGTATGTGACCGAGCCGGGGCCGTCGATGGTGGTCCACTGTTTGTCGAGGCCTTCGAGTTTGTACGAGAAGGTGTTATGGCTTCCGGCGACATAGTTGCAGACGGTGAAGTCAATCGTGAATACAGTCTGGTCGGAGTCGAAAGTGACTTTCCCGGTTTCGGATATGGCGCGCTCGAGCAGGCCGCTCTTGTCGCCGGGGGTTACAGGCTCGTTGAAGAGCCGCAGGCCAGAGATCAGCGGCGCGGGCGCGTAGGGATTAGATTCGAGTACCGAGGGGTTGAAGAATGTCAGGCCGTTGATACCTCCGAAATATAGGTAGCCGGAGGAGCTGCGCAGGAAACTTTTGCGGTTGAACTGGTTGCTCTGGAGGCCGTCGCGGTCGGAATATGCCCTGATTGCCCCGGTTGCCGGATTCAGGAAAGCGAGGCCGCTGTTGGTAGAGCACCACAGGTTGCCGTTGGGGTCCTCGAGGACGCCGTAGACGATGTTGTTCGGCATCCCTTCGGTGGTGGAATGGCGGGTTACCGACTTGTCGGCGTGGTTGTAGCGCAGCAGTCCGTCGTTAGTCGATATGTAGTAGTCCTTTCTGTCGCGGCTTAGATAGACGTTGTTAACGCCGCCTCGGTATTGGCTTAATTCTTTTGGAAGCCCTTTGAGAGGGGTAAGGCGGCTGTCGCTGTCTTCGGTGAAGGCTGTCACGCCGTCCTCTCCTGAAGCCCAGAGGAGGCCGCGGCTGTCGCGGTAGAGGTCAGTTATGCGTTCGAGGCCGTTGGTGGGGACGCTGGCGGTAGTGCCTGTGGCGGTATTGTAGAGAATCAGGCGGTCGATAGTGGCGAACCACAGGTGGCCTGGCCGTCGCGCCGGCGAGATGGCGTATATGTTGGTCGGGACGTTGGCGGGCTTTGCCACGCTGCCCGTGCGCTTGTCAATTATGTTCAGCCCTCCGAGGTGCGACCCCACATAGACTTTTCCGGCCGCCTCGTCGATATAGATTGCCTTTACGTCGTTGGAGCCAAGGCCGTCAGCCTTGGTGATGTATCGGTAGCTGTCCCTTGCGGGGTTATAGACGTTTATTCCGCCGTTGTTAGTCGCGATCCAGAGATTGCGGTCGGAATCCTCAGTCATGGCTCCGACAACGTTGTCGTTCAGCGATGGGCGCACCGGGGAATGGCGGAGCGTATGGAACTGGTTTTTAAGGGGATGGTAATAGTTCAGCCCACCGAAGAAGGTGCCGAGCCACATTCCTCCCTGGTGGTCGGAGTATATGCGGCGTACCGAGGCGTGCGACAGGTTTTCAGCGCTCTGCGACGCCGCGTCGTAATGGGAGAAGTGTTTGCGCTCGGCATCGAGAATGTCGAGGCCGTTGAATGTTCCGACCCATACCCTTCCCTGGTTGTCGTGGGCCATGGAGCGCACATAGTCTGAGCCTAACCCTTCCGGCCCACCGGAGCGGTAGGCGGCCGTGACGCGCCCTGTCGCGGCATCGAGGCGCAGCAGGCCGGCGCCTTCGGTCGCTACCATCAGCGAGTTGCCGTCGGGGAGGGTCTGCGCGATATAAGGCTCTCCGGGAAGTTGGAACGGGGTTTGGGAGCCGTCGGCGATATTAAGGCGCACCAGACCGTCCCGTCCGGCAGAGACATAGACATAGTTGTCCTTGCGGCTCAGCGAGGCGACATCTTTGTTGATCGCCTTCCCTCCGAACCCCGTGTCGAATTTCCCGGTAGCCGGATTGAAAGTGAAGACCCCGGCGGTCGTGCCGACGAGTATGCGCGCCGAGTCGATAGGCAGAATGTCGGTAATCGTCCCGTCGCCGTTGAAAGGGAAATTGGTGAAGTCGTCAGACGACCGGTTGTAGCGCGAGAGATTGCCGTTACCGCTCACCCACATCGTCCCCGCGTCGTCGAAAGCGATGCGCTTTACCGCGTTGTCGGCCAGTGAGTTCTGTTTTGATGCCTCGTGGCGGTAAATTCTGAACGAATAGCCGTCGTAGCGGTTCAGGCCGTCGGGAGTTGCGATCCACATATACCCGTCGTCATCCTGGCCGATAGCCGAGACCGTCGCGTGGGATAGCCCTTGCGAGATTCCTATCTGTTTGAACTTAAGGTCGGTATGTACAGCGGCGCTCGCTATACACATTGACAGAATCAGCAGGCTTATGACAATCAGTTTTCTCATGGCATTTCGTCGGAGAGGCTGGTATAACGCGAATTTACTCAAAATTTCGATATCCTGGCGCAAAAAAAGCGAATCATGGACCGCGGGGCGGATGGCCGGCGCGGTCCATGACTGCATCTATCTATCTTTCTTACCTATGACTATTCCTATTGTGTGTCCTTAAGGTCGGTGGTTATGAGGGGTTATCGGATTACGGTCTTGCTGACCTTGCCACCCTTGCGGCAGATATAGAGGCCGGGGGTAAGGGCTTCGGCGTTGACGCGCACGCCTCGGAGGTCATAGTACTCGGCCTCTCCATCCGCTTCGGCTGCGACTTCTTCGATGCCGGTAACAATCTGCCGGTCAAGAGTCTTTAAGCCGCCCTGCTCGTCGGCTTGGAACGACCATCCGGAATTGGTTATTTCAAAGAGGGAGAGGTTTTCGCAGTTGGTAATCAGAGTATGGTCATGCGCAGCCCCGCTGAGTGTGAGGATTATAGGTTCGTTACCGGCCTCAAGCCCTTGGGCATCAATGCTGTTGGTCCCCGCATTGTTCACCTGGATTGTAAGTCCGTTGTTGATGCCTGAGACCGAGCAGCCTGGATTGTTTGTTAAGACCAAAGGAGTTACTTCTGTCCCGTCGGCTTTTGAAGCGGGTGTTACGGAGCAGTTCTCGAATGTCACCCCGTCGATGTGCCATACGCCTCCGGCATTTGCGCGAATCAGAGCTGCGTTGGTCGTGTTGCAATCTTTGAAAGTTACGTTTTGGAATGAAACCGAAGCATCGCTTGTTGTTGCTTGTGCTATGAATGATGTGTATGCGAGTTCAGCCTGGGGAGTGATTGCAAGGTCTCGTATGGCGATGTGCGTGTCTGCTGCCGCAGCGTTAGCTAATGCTCTGTCTGCAGCGAGAGTGATTGCCACATCGGGTTTCGCCCCGCGAATTTCAATACTTTTTCCAGCGAAATTCATTGAAGTGGTCAGATTGACATTTTCATTAACCACAATAACGGCTCCGGTAGTGGCATTTGTAGCCGCCCCCGCACTTCCGGCGAGAGCTGAATATCCTGTGCCGGTTTTTACACCGTCCACTTCGTTGATAAGAAGTATATTGGTTTTGTTTACAGCATAGAGGCTGTTTTCTTTGGGCGACAGCATCTTTCCGTCGACATTCAAATTGAACTTGAAGATGTCGTCGCAGTCCTTAACAACGGGGATCGTTTCGGTATGGCTGGAATAGGAAATGCCTACCTGGCTGTTTGATGTTATGCCTCCGTCGCAGAAAGAAGCATCCGTATTGTTGAGTCGGACTGTGAAATCGCATTTGCCTTTTATAATAGGATAGGAGGAGGCTGTGGCTATCAGGATGTTGTAAGGGGCCGTTTCAGGGAATGAGCAGTTGGCGAATGTGAGGTTGTCAATCGTTGTGGATACCGGCGAGTTGTAGAGTCTTATCGCACCATTTGTCGCGCTGGTCGTAAAATCTTTGATTATTACGTTTTCGATTGATAAAGACCCGTTTGTCTGTTGGATGAAATTGGTAGTAGATTCGTCGGTAGACATATCGAAAGTGATGTCTTTGACATGACAGGCTGCCGTACTATTGATATTGAACACTACTGGAATTATATTTTTGGAGTTTTTCCCGATTTTTACCGTTATATTTTGATTAGCTCCTTGAAGTGTTATTTCTTTGGCTCCAGGGTTAATCGTAGTGTTTAGGTCGATGTTTTGGTTTATCTGAAGCACATCGCCAGATGCAGCGGCATTTATAGCGGCGGTGAGGCCGTCATATTCACTATTATTGGTAAGGTTCGTAACGGCTTTCTGTGCCAGGACCGGGAGGGCTGAGGCGAGGCAGAGGAGGGCCGCTGAGAGTAGTTTTTTCATGTTGGTTTTGATAGTTGGTTAGGTAGGTTGTAATGTTTTCTGAGCGCTAAGTTAGCGGGTGTTTTTATAACGGCAAAATGTACTCCCCGAAGTTTCAACAAAAGCGTTACGGTTTTCAACGGTTGCGCTATGCGCCGGTGGCTTTCAGTTGGTTTTCAACATTTGTGGCATTGTTTTGGACGAATTTGGCATCGTCGCTTTAATTACTATACAAGCGAAAGATTTCGGGAGTAAATATTGCCGTAACTTTGCGTCGGACAAACCAACAAACCATTACGCTGCCATGAAAAAACAGACAGTATCGGTCGGACTGATTATCGCCTCGGCTTTCGCCGCCCAGGCGAAGCAGCCGAACGTGATTTACATAATGACCGACCAGCAGAGCGCCAACGCGATGAGCTGCGCCGGCAACGCCGACCTTAAGACTCCGGCGATGGACCGCCTGGCGGCCCGCGGCGTCCGGTTTTCCAACGCCTACTGCGCGCTTCCGCTTAGCGGCCCGTCGCGTGCGGCGATGTTCACGGGGCGCATGCCGTCGCAGTGCGGGATGATCGAGAACGAGACCCCGCTGCCCGACTCTCTGCGCAACCGCACGCTCGGCAACCTTATGGAGGAGGCTGGCTACCAGGGGGCGTATGCCGGAAAATGGCACGTCAACACCAACGCGCTCCCGGCGGAGCGGGCTTTCGGTTTCGAGCGCCTCTACGGCCACGATGACCGCGGCCTGGCGGAGTCGGTCGTGGAGTTTCTGCGGCGCGACGGGGTAGGGAAGGAGAAGCCGTTCTTCCTTGTAGCCTCGTTCGACAATCCCCACAACATCTGCCAGTATGCCCGCGGCCAGCGCCTCCCCGAGGCCGAAATTCCGGAACCCGCGTCGGTTGCCGACTGCCCGAACCTCCCGGCCAACCACCTTGTACAGCCCTATGACCCCGACATACTGACTTGGGAGCGCGAAAAAAGCTACCGTCTATACCCTACGAAGGGATATACTGCCGATGACTGGCGGCGCTACCGCAACAATTATTTCCGACTTGTGGAGCACGTCGACGGCGAAATCGGCAAGATTGTGGACGAGATCGACCGCCAGAACCTTTGGGAAAACACGGTTGTCATCTTTACCTCCGACCACGGCGACGGGCAGGGTGCCCATCAGTGGAACCAGAAGACCGCCCTTTGGGAGGAAACGGCCAATATCCCCCTGATTGTCTGCGTTCCCGGCAATAAGAAGAATGCCGGGAAGGTCAGCGACGCGCTGGTCAACAACGGTATCGACCTGATGCCTTCGGTGCTCGACTGGGGAGGTGCCGGGAAGCCCGCGTGGTGCAAGGGGGAGAGCTTCCGCTACGCCGCCGAGAATCCTGCCGCTGAGAGCGCACAGGAGTTTGTCGTGACAGAGACGGATTTTGCCCAGACCGGTGGCACGAAGGGGTGGATGCTCCGCACCCCCCGCTACAAATATGTGCTTTACGAGGCCGGAGCCAACCGCGAGGCCCTCTACGATATGGCTAACGACCGCCTGGAGATGCGCAACCTCGCCGTAGAATCGGCCTACAAGCCGGTAGTCGAGGAGCACCGCCGCCTACTGAGCCGCTGGTTCGCGGAGAATCCGGGAGGGTTGCCTTACTCGCGGGACCGCTTCATTCCCTGAGAGCGCCGCGATAACGGCCCGTCTGGGTCGTCGCTTGAAGGCTCGGCCTCGGTCACAATCTTCAGATTGCTCCCATCGGCCTCACCTCCAAGCTCCTACCATCCGAACCATTCTCGCGACGCTCTCCCATCCGGGTGGAAGGGTTGTCGGTCGGACGGGTCGGACAGGTCAAACGGGTCGGACAAGTCAGACAGGTCCGACGGGTCAGGTCACAACATTGATTTTGAATTATCTATTTCGCAAATAAAACTGAACATATGAAATACTTGCCCTTATTATTAATTCCGTTCGCGGTTGCCTCGTGCGGCCAGGAGCATTCGATCGAGGTCAGCAACAGCTCCGACATCGCCCGCGAGGGGGAGATTACCGAAGTGCCCCTTTCTGAAATCCGCAAGGCGATAGGGGATGGGAGCTTCGTCATAACCGACGCGGCTCAGGCCGAGGTGCCCTATCAGATTACTTATGACTCGCTTGTGGTGTTTCCGGCGAGCGTCGCAGCCAACGCTACGGCAGTCTACACGATAAAGCCCGGCGAGCCGTCGCCGGTGGACACCGTGGCCTGCGGAGCGTTCTACCAGGCCAGGAAGGACGACCTCGCCTGGGAGAACGAGAAGTCGGCCTACCGCGCTTATGGCCCCGCGCTGCAAGCCTCGGGCGAGCGCGCTTACGGCTACGATGTCTGGACCAAGTCGGTGTCGAAGCCTGTTGTCGCCAAGCGTTACCATGACGCGCTGGCGAAAATCGCGAGCTTCCACGAGGACCATGGCGAGGGAATGGACGTTTACGCGGTAGGGCCTACTCTCGGAGCCGGGACCGCCGCGCTTGTCGATACGGCTGGAAATATCGTCTATCCCTGGTGTTTCGAGAGCTATGAGATTCTCGACAACGGTCCGCTGCGTTTCTCCGTGCGGCTGAACTATCCCGCCGGCGCGTTCGGCAACGATTCGACAGTCCGCGAGTCGCGCGTGATCACCCTCGACAGCGGCGAGTTCCTCAACCGCACCGAGGTCAGCTACCAGGGTCTCACTTCCGCCTCGACCGTTGCCCCCGGCATAGTGCTGCACCGCCATAATCCCAACGGGTTCATCCTCGACAACGAGAACTCCTTCATGGCCTGCGCCGACCTGACGGACAACCCCGACGGCCAGAACGGAGTGATATACGTCGGAGTCGTAGCGCCCCAGGCCGACACGATCGTGCTCAGCCCGATGTCGCAGCCGGAGGGTGACGCCGTGGCCCACCTGCTGGCGAAGGGGGAATACCAGCCGGGCACTCCCTACGTCTACTATTGGGGTTCGGGGTGGTCGAAAGGGTTCATGCCCGACTGGGAAAGCTGGACCGACTATCTCGCCGCTTTCCGCGAAAGGCTCAAGCATCCCTTTGTCGTCACGGTTAAATAAAGGCGAAACCCCATAAAAAGGCTTACGGGAGCGCTTTTGACGCGAAAATTCAACAAACGCGGGATTCCTTAGGCCATATGCAACATATTTAAACACAGCGTTAACATCTATAATACACAAGTTCTCCATAATTTTGCGTTATGAAACCGCCGTAGTATAAAACGGCGCTGACTAACCGACAAAACGCAAAACCTTGAAACCAACACAAGCCAAAAAACATTCGCTGATACCGCGACCAATCAATATCATGATGAAAAAAATACTGTTCAGCCTGGGCCTCCTTATAGCCGCCGCCACACCCGCGGCCGCGGCGCAGGACGCCAACATCCGCCTTACCGACGTCAGTCTGATGCACGAGAGCCGCGACACCCCTTATCCGACTGACGGATGGGTGGAGACCGAGCGCGCGATTTCTTTCCAGTGGCCGATGCCCGCGTGGGCCCGCGGCAAGGGGGCACCCCTCGACGGTATGGAGCACACTGTCAAGAAAGTAGACAAGTCGAAGCTCAAATACAAGCTCCGCTACTCTACCGACAAGAGCTTCCCCGCCGGCAATACCGTCACCGTCGACCGCATATGGCCGTTCTATAATCCCGAAAAGCCCCTGGCAGTCGGAACCTGGTACTGGCAGCACGCCTTCGTCAACGAGGACGGCACCGAGGACTGGAGCCCGGTTTATTCCTTCACGGTAGTAGACAACCCGAAGATGTTCGCGCCCCCTTCATATAAGGAGTTCATCGCGAAGCTCCCCAAGAAGCACCCGCGCATCCTGGTTGATGCTGACAACTGGGACGACTTCATCGAGGGTGCGAAAGAGAAGCCCGAGTACCGCTGGTATCTCGACGTTGCCGACAAGGCGCTCGTCGAGCCGATGAAGCGCGTCGAGGATATCCGCACCGACAAGGTGAAGTCGCTTGACAACCCGATGAAGGTAAAGGCTTATCTTACCCGCGAGTCCCGCCGCATCATCGACGCCGAGGAGAGCACCTGCGAGGCCCTCATCCGCGCGTATGTCCTGACCAAGGACCGCAAGTATGCCGACGAGGCCATCAAGCGCATCACCACCATGTTCTCCTGGAGTGACAACCCCAACGTCCAGGGTGACTTCAACGACGGCGCCATCGTTTCGTTAGCTTCCATGGCCTACGACTCCTTCTACAACTTCATGACCGACGCGCAGAAGAAGCAGTTTATCGACGAGCTTCGTCCGCGCATAGCCAAGATGTACGGCCATTACAACAATTACCTGGAAAACCATATAGCCGAGAACCATCTCTGGCAGATGAACTTCCGCATCACCTCTATGGCTGTTTACGCTACTTATGGCGACATGCCCGAGAGCGACCTGTGGGCCGACTACTGCTATAACGTATGGCTGGCCCGCTTCCCTGGCCTCAACCGCGACGGCGCCTGGCACAACGGCGACTCGTACTTTACCGTCAACACCCGCACCCTGGTCGAGATGCCCTGGTTCTACTCCCGCGTGACCGGCTACGATTTCTTTTCCGACCCCTGGTACGACAACAACACGCTCTACACTATCTACCACTGTCCTCCCTTCTCCAAATCGGCCGGTAACGGCAGCTCGCACCAGAACGTAGGGCGCCCGAACGCTATCCGCATCGGTTATCTCGACGCCATGGCCCGCGTCCGCAACAACAGCATCGCCGCCGATTTCGTACGCCGCACTCTCGAAAAAGAGCCCGAATACCTCAAGAAAGCCCACCTCGCCAAGCCCGGCGACCTCGCCTGGTTCCGCCTGCAATGCGACAAGCCCCTCCCGACCGGCCCCGGTCTGACTGCCCTTATGTCGGGCTACACCTTCCCGCAGAGCGGCCTTTCGAGCGCCTGCAACAACTGGGACAAGAACGGCGCCAACTCGATGTGGAGCTTCCGTTCCTCCCCCTACGGCTCGACATCCCACGCGATTTCCAACCAGAACGCGTTCAACACCTTCTACGGCGGCCGTCCCCTTTTCTACAGCTCCGGCCACCACACCTCCTTCACCGACGAGCACGCCATCCTCTGCCACCGCGCTTCCCGCGCCCATAACACAATCCTCCCCGACGGCAACAACCAGCGCATCGGTGTCGAGGGTTACGGATGGATTCCCCGCTACTACAACAGCGACAAGCTGAACTACGTTGTCGGCGACGCTTCCAATGCTTACGGCAAGGTAATCTCACCCCTGTGGCTCGAGCGCGGCAAACAGAGCAACGTCGAGTTCAGCAAGGAGAACGGCTGGGACGACAACCACGTCAAGACCTTCCGCCGCCACATCGTCGATCTCGGCAGCAATGGTTGGATTCTCGTTTATGACGAGCTTGAGGCCGACCAGCCCGTTTCCTGGCACTACCTGCTACACTCCGTCTATGGCCCGATTGAGTTTGACAAGGAGGAGAATTCCAAGTACGTGCATATCAACACAGTGAACCGCGGCGCGCAGTCCGACGCGTTCCTCTTCTCTACCGGCGCTCTCGAGTGCGACACTACCAACCAGTTCTTCGTTCCCCCTGTAAACTGGCTCAAGGGTGACGCAAAGGGTAACTTCAAGAAGTACCCCAACCATCACCACTTCACCGCCAAGTCTGAGAAATCGAACGTCTACCGTTTCGCCGCCCTCATCAATACCCACGCGGCGAAGCACCCCTCTGTCAAGCCCAATATCCGCAAGAGCGGCACCATCCGCATCCCCGGCTGGCTGATCAGCGTCAACCTCTCCAGCGAAGGAAAGCCCTCCTTCTTCGTCGAGAAAGAGGGTGAGGAGACCGTCACCATTCAGTACAAAGGTGAGGAAACCATAGTGAACGAAAACGGGTACGTCACCACCCTTACCGACGTGGTGCCCGACCTCGAAATCTGATTCATCATTAACCTACATAACACCAATGAAAAAACTCAGCATAATCCTCCTGGCGGCCGCCATTGCCGGTCTGTCAGCGGTTAATGCCCAGGCCCCGAGGATTCGCACCTCGGCCCCTGCCGAGAAAACGGCGCAGAAAGGCGCCGCCGCTCCCAAGAAAAAAGCCGCCTCGGCGGTTTCCGACGGAGCCGCGGCCGCTGCTCCCAAAGGGGGCAAGAAGGGCGGAAAGGGGGGAAAGAAAAAGGCCGCGCAGCAGCCGGTAGAGACTTATACCCCGTCGTCGAGCCAGTACATGGCCCTGAAGACCAACCTCGTCTACGACGCGTTCGGCGTTCTCAACCTGGCGTATGAGTGCCAGTTCGCCGACCACTGGACCGCGGAGCTTCCCGTAATGTGGAGCCTGTGGGACTGGAAGGAGAGCCGCGGCCTCCGTACCGTTGCCCTGCAGCCCGGTGTCAAATACTGGTTCTCGAAGCCCGGAAGCGGCCACGCCGTAGGGGCTGACTTCGACCTGGCCTGGTACAACGCCCGATGGGACGATGACCGTTACCAGTCGGAAGGTCGCCCCGCGATGGGCGCGAGCATCCTCTACGCCTACACCCTCAACATGGGCCGCGGCTGGAAAGCTGAATTTTCCTTCGGCGTCGGGTATGTCAACACCCGTTACAATACCTACTACAACATCTCCGACGGCGCGCTGATCGATACCCGCACCAAGAACTACTTCGGTCCGACACGTCTCGGAATCACCCTGGTTTATTCCCTCTAACCCCCAATCATCCACCCAACCGCAATGAAAAAGTTTCTTTTAATGACAGCTCTCGCCGCCTGTTCGACGCTTTGGACCGGCTGCACGCTGACTCAGGAACCCAAGGGCCAGGGGGTTGACCCCACCCAGGTTAACGTCGAGGTCGCTGTCGACCTGAACCTCGAGCTGCCTGACAACGAGGGCGCCTACGCCGACCTCGTGCCCGAAGTAACGGACGAGTTCACCCGCCGATTCGTAGTAGAGGCCGTGCTGACCGACGGCAGCGTGGCCCAGCGCCAGGTATCATACGAGAAAATCGTGGCGGGCAAAACCGAGTACGCCCTCCATACCAAGTTCCGCCTCAACGCCCGCCAGTACAAGCTCCTGGTGTGGAGCGACTACGTTAAGACGGAGGATACTGAGACAAACCTCTACTACGACCCCTCGTCGCTTACTCCCGTGCTCCCCTGGGGCAACTATGTAGGCAACAACGAGCGTAAGGACTGCTTCCGCGGCCTCGCCGACCTTGACCTGCGCAAATACCGCGACGAATGGGCCGCGAGCGTTTCCCTCGATGTCGAGCTGGCCCGCCCGGTAGGCCGGTATGAAATCATCACCACCGACCTCGGCGCTTTCCGCCAGCGTCTTGCCGACGGCCTGATTTCCGGCTCGGAGTTCTCGGTGCGCGTGCGCTACGCCGACTACCGCGCCACGGGTTATAACGTCCTTCAGAACGTGCCTAAGAACTTCCTCTCCTATCTCTTCTACAAGACAACACTGGAAACCGAGAACTGGAACGCCGACCAGGCCTCAATGCGCCTGGGCTTCGACTATTGCTTTGTCGACGCCGGAGAGGCCGGCTCGAAGATTCCGGTGGAAATCGAGATTCTCAACGAGAACAACCAGCAGGTTTCCCGCACGGTGCTTTCGATTCCCGTGGTTCAGGGGTACAACACAGTGGTTTCCGGCCGCTTTATGACCGGCACCGACGACGGCTCCGTATCGGTTGACACCGCCTACGACGGCGTTGTCGACATCGACCTCGGCAAACTCTAACCATCAAAGAATAATCAACTTTAAAGTTTAATATCGATATGAAAAATTTTTCTAAGATTCTCTTCGGTTTCGGCGCCGCGTTCGCTATGACCGCCTGCGCTTCCGAAGAAGTGGCAAATCCCGCCGCTACAACCGACGTTACCGTCTCGGTGGCAACAGACGCAGGTATCGCGAGCCGCGCCCTGGCGACCATCGAAGGTTATGAACTCAAATGCGTGATGCAGCTCCTCGACGACAACGGCGCGACCGTCGGCACCCAGGCTACCGCCTCCGCCACTGCCGGAAAAGCATCCTTCGTGATCAAGGCCGCCGACATCGACGCCGGTGCCTCCAAGGCTCTCTTCTGGGCCGAGTATGTTCCGACCGCTGCCGGGACCAAGGTCTACAACAGCGCTGACCTGACAAAAATCAGCTACAACGTTACCGAGTTCAACGCCGCCGACGCCAATCTTATGGCTGCTGCCGACGCATTCGCCGGAACCATCACTACTCTGACCAACGGCGCTTCTACAACCCTGACGCGCCCGATGATCCAGTTTAACTTCTCGGTGAAGAACCCCGAAGTTGCCGCCGCCGCCACCACCCTCAAGGTTGCCTACTCCGCTCCTTCGGGCTACAACGTGCTGACCGGCAACTGCGACGCGGCCGCTTCGCAGGATGTGGTCTACAACAACAACGCGTTTGCCCCGACCGCCAAGAAATGGTTCTCCAGCTTCATTTTCGCTCCCACCAATATGTCGAAGTACGACAAGGCCATCACTATGACCCTCGGCGGCGGATTCGACAAGGTTATGACCATCGCAGCCGAAACTCTTCCCCTCGATGCCAACTACATCGTCAACACTGAGGGCGAGATTTCCGCCGGTGGCGACGAGACCCTCGACGTGAACGTCAGCGTTGACGTCAACGGTTCTTTTGAGAACGAGCCCAAGCCCGCTGTCTTCGAGGTGGGAGCCTATGTTGACGCGGCCGGCAATCCCGTCAGCGACAAGGAGTCCGCGGTAGGTATCGTCTACCACGTCGGAGCTATCGAAGGCGACGAGATAAGCCTCTATCCCGCCGAGTTCGCAGGCAAGACCATCAAAGGCTATGTTGTAGCTATGGAAAATACCATAAAGGCTCGCCAGCAATTCAACGCCGCGATTATTCCGGACGGACTTACCCCTAATGAAAATCTGATTAACGGCACTCAGAATAGCGCGTATATTTTGAACGCTATGGGCGCATCTGCTTTTGTTACAGCTTGGAATAACTGGGTCGCTGCCCATCCGCTGGAAGCCAACGGCAATGTAACAGAATGGTATATTCCCGCACGCCTCCAGATGGAAGTTTGGTTCGGTATGCTGATGGTTACCTATAACCTCAAAGGCGAGCTGATAGATGGTACTCCCAATGGTTCCGAGGCTTTCCGCGCTCTCTTCCCTGAGAACACTATCTTTGACCGCTCCCCGATTGCTAACTGCATGTATGCTACATGCTCGGTGAACGCTTCCGGTAATATCCAGGGCGCGAGCCTTACAGCGTCGGATTTGACAGTCAAGTTCTCGCAGGTTGACGTTAAGACGAAGACGCAGAGTGTTCTGGGCCGCGCCATGTTCACTGTTTTTGAATAATCTCCGCTGTGTAAGTAGGAAACTGACACGCGTTCAGCATTTTTCCGACGCGGGCCGGAAGGCCCCGGCTCTCCGGCCCGCGTCGATTTTCATAACAACGACGCTATTTCGGTACAGGAGAATTTTTCAAGAAGGAAAACTTTAAAGATGATACTATCCATGAATACGATTCATAAACTCTTACTCGGTGTGGCGGCAATGGCGGCTTTCGCCTCCTGCTCCCACACTGAAGATATTACCCCTGCCGGCGCTCCCAAGGGTGACATTGTCGTGCGTGTGGCGACCCAGGGGTCCGAGTCCGGCAGCCGCGCGGGCGTGGAAGTCATACCGGGCTATACATTGAAGTGCGTGATGCAGCTCTTCGCCGATGACGGCGTGGCTGTCGGGACCCGCGAGGTGATGAACGCCTCCTCGGGCACCGCGGAGTTCGTTCTCCACGCCAAAGATATTGCCAACGGGGCTACCAAGGCCGCTTTCTGGGCCGAATATATGCCTGACGATCCTCTGGCAACCCCTCAGATTTACAATAGCGACGACCTGTCGAACATTACATACAGCGAGACAGCCTTCGACCTCGCCGACGCGAACCGCATGGCGGCGATGGACGCTTTCGCCGGGCTTCTCACCACACTTGAAAACGGCGCTACTGTCACTCTCAAGCGTCCGATGATCAAGCTGAACTTCACTCCGAAGAACCCGGAGACGGCTCAGGGAGCCAAACTTATTAAAATAAGTTATAAAGCCCCTTCCGGCTACAATATCATCGACGGTACCTGCAATAAGGACGCGTATGTCGACGTTACCTATAACAACGACAAATTCGACCCCGCGCAGTCCCCCTGGTTTACCAATATGATTTTCGCCCCGTCCAACATGGCGAAACTTGAACAGCCGATAATGATGCAGGTCAGCGGACGCGGCGACCAAAAGATGACCATAGCCAAAAACACTATCCCCCTGGATGCGAACTATACCGTCAACGCAGTGGCAGAGATTACCCGCGCGGAGACCCAGGACCTCAACGTGGAGGTTTCGATTGACAACGAGTTTGTCAACGATCCCGACCGAAACGTCGAGATGGTGGTCGGTTCGTATGTCAATGCCCGCGGCCGCGCCACCCTCGACCCCTTCTCCGCAGTCGGCATAGTGTTCTACATGGGCGCTATGTCGGGCGACAATATCTCGCTTTATCCCGAGAAGTTCGCCGGCAAGACAATCAAGGCTTACGCCGTAGCTATCGAGAATGTCGCAAAGGCCCGCGCCCAGTTCAACGCTGAGGCTATCGCGGCCGGATTCACTCCCGCCGAGAACCTTGTCAACGGAACTCAGAACAGCGAGAACATCCTGAGCCGGCTCGGCGAATCGGCCTTCCATACCGCCTGGACCGCCTGGACCGCCGAACACGCCATGGAATCGGGGGGCAACACCACCGACTGGTATCTCCCGGCCCGCGCCCAGATGGAGGAATGGATGAGCATGCTGATGGTTACAACCAACCTCCGTAACGAGGAAATCGGCGGTTCCCCGACCGGCTCCCGCGAGTTCCGCGCCCTCTTCCCTCTGAACACGATTTTCGACCGCGACCCGTTCGCTAACTGCATGTACGCGACCTGCTCCGTAAACTCCAGCGGCAATATCCAGGGCACAAGCCTCACCGCCACTGAGAACGGAACGAACGGAACCGTAAAGTTCTCGCAGATTGACGTGAAGACCAAGACGCAGAGCGTACTCGGCCGCGCGATGATTACAATCTTTGAATAACCCCATCCCCGCTTCGACACTCATATGATGAAGAAAATATTCGCGACAGCGTCAGCAGCCCTGCTGGTCCTCGCCGGGTGTTCGTCCGACGACCCGATCGTGGTGCCGGACCCCGCGCCGGAAGTCCAGGAGTCTCCGACTGTCGGAAATCCCTCGGAGTATCACGAGAAGATGCGCACCGTGCCTTATCCCCGGACAAGCAACGAGCTGTTCGTCAACCCGGCGCCTCTGATCGTGCCGATGGGGATGAAGAAATCGTCGTACCTCCAGTTCGCCCTCTCAACCTCCGCGGATTTCGCGGAGGGGGCTACCGAGGTATCGCAGCCAGTCGCCTGGAATATGTGGAATCCCCACCGCGAGCTCGCCCAGGGTACCTGGTACTGGCGCTTCCGCAACGTCAGCTCCTCCGGCGAGGCCGGCGACTGGAGCGAGACATACAGCTTCGAAGTCAAAGGTTCCGAGCCGGTGTTCGTGACTCCGACCTGGGACACGTTCCTCTCTATGGCTCCGCAGTTCTCGCCGCGCCTCTACTGCTTCCTTGACGCGAAGCTGTCCATGGCTCGCGAGAAGGCCAAAGACCATCCAGAGTACAAGTCGCTGATACAGCGTGCCGGAACAGCCTTAGCGACCGATTACGCCACGGAGTTGAAGAACCTCTATGCGAGCCACGACCGGCTCTATCAGAATGTCGAATACCTCTACCAGGCATATCTGATTACCCGCGACGAGCAGTACGCCCAAAAGCTCGTGTCGCTTCTGGAGGCTATGCTCGCGAATCCCTGCTCCTCCTCCGTGCTGTACAGCGACAACTTCATTACCTCGACCGTCACCTACGCCCATGCCGCGGTCTATGACCTCCTCGCTGACCGTCTGTCGGCCTCGACTCGCCAGGCTGCCGAGCAGTTCGTGGCAGACCAGTGCCGCCGCTTCTTCCGCAGCAGCCGCGGCTACGAGGAGAACCATATCTTCGACAACCATTTCTGGCAGATCAACTACCGCCTGATGTTCTTCTCGGCACTGACGCTCTACGACCGGGCCGAATATCCCGACGCGCTGACCCTGCTCGAATATCTCTATGAATTGTGGACCGCCCGCGCCCCGGCCTCCGGCTTCAACCGAGACGGCGTATGGCACAACGGAACCGGCTACTTCACCACCAACTCGAAGACCCTCGCCTATATGGCTATGATGCTCAGCTACATAACCCGTACTGACTTCACCCGCCACCCCTGGTATCAGAACGCCGGGCAGGCCCTGGCCTTCACGATGCCCCCTTCCGGCGCCAACCTCGGTTTCGGCGACGGGCAGGAGAAGAATCCCGAACCGAACCGTCAGATGGCCGCTTTCGCTGACTTCCTGGCCCGCGAGACCGGCGACGGATATGCTTCCTGGTATGCCTCTACCCGCTCCGACCTCGTGCGCGACGACTGGGAAATGCGTATCTACCGTATGTGCAATTCCGATACCTACACCGGCTCCTTCCCCGACGACGCTCCCCTGCTGACCTGGTACAAGGATGCCGGAGAGGTCGCGATTCACTCCTCGCTGGAGAGTACCCCCGACGACCTGGCGATAGGATTCCGTTCGAGCCAGTTCGGCTCAGGCTCCCATACGACCTCCTCGCAGAACGCTTTCAACCTCCTGTTCGGCGGCAAGACGATTTTCCGCTCTTCGGGATATTACCAGAGCTTCAGCGATGCCCACAACCTGATGTGGTACCGCCACAGCCGCGGACATAACACCATCCTTGTAAACGGAATCGGCCAGCCTTACACTACGAAGGCATACGGCAGAATCCTCCGCGCCGGCTCCACGGCGAACATCGCCTACGCCCTCGGCGATGCGTCGAACGCCTACTGCGGCTTTACCGACGACGAGATGTGGATTACGAATTTCAAGAACGCAGGGGTAGAGCAGTCGGTGGAAAACGGCTTCGGCCCTACGCCGCTGACGAAATACTACCGCCACGTAGTGATGCTCCAGCCGGGAATCGCCGTTTTCTACGACGAGCTCGAGGCTTCGGAAGCCGCCCGCTGGGAATGGCTCCTCCACAGCCCGGTTGAATTTGACATAGACAGCGACAACGGAACGCTGACGACTGAAAACAAGGCCGACCGCGTGCATTGCCGCGTGACGCTCGCGACCTCCGCCGAGGCGCGTCTCAGCCAGACCTCCAAGTTCCTCGTGCCTCCCGCCACCCAGGGGGCTGCCTATCCCGACCAGTGGCATTTCACCGCCACGATAGAGTCGCAGCCCGCCGCGAGGGTGCTGGCAGTCATGCAGCCTCTCAACTCGGCCGACGAGTTCTCGAAAGTGACCCGCGACGGCGACGCGTTTGTTATCGACGACTGGCGGATTACCGCATCGCTCGATCCCGCGAGTCCGGCAGCGCTTCATATCGTCAACACAAAGACAGGCGCGATGCTTGACCTCGGCCGCGATGCCGCGGTAACAACCCCTGCCGGAGTCACGTATTTCAGAGGCTTTACAAGCTCGACCCTGATTGTTGACGGTTCCGGGAAACTCGAACTGGTCGACGAGACCCCGATGGGCTCGCGCTCCACACGCTAAACAACTCATTGACCAATCAGCAAAGGATCAATCATGAAAAATATAATAACAGCAGTATCGCGTAAGGCGCTGGCGGCCATAGTGGCGGCTTTCGCCCTGGCGGTGTGCGCTCCTGCTGCCGCGGCGGCTCCGACAACGGTAACCGGCACGGTTCTTGACAACGAGGGCCTGGAGGTAATCGGCGGCGTTGTCGAGGTAAAGGGTACAAAGACCAAGGTGATTACCGACATCAACGGTGTTTATAACATCCAGGTCGAGAAGCCCCGCAAGGCCGTCTTGGTGTTCTCCTACCTCGGCTGCGAGACCAAGGAGGAACCGGTCAACGGCCGTACGAAAATCGACGTTGTCCTCAAACCGGCAATGCAGGCTCTCGAAGAGGTGGTCGTAATCGGTTACGCCACTGTAAAGAGAAAAGACCTCACGGGTTCCGTGTCCTCCGTTAAGGGTTCGGAAATGATGAAGACTCCCGGCGGCGACGCTACGCAGGCGCTCGCGGGCCGAATGTCGGGTGTGCAGATCGTGCAGACCGATGGCCAGCCCGGCGCCACCCCCTCGGTGCGCGTCCGCGGCGGTATCTCTATCACCCAGGATAACTCCCCGCTCTACATTATCGACGGTGTGCCTAACGAGGACGGCATGAGCAACATCAACCCGAACGACATCGAGAGCATCGACGTGCTGAAGGATGCTTCCGCGACTGCGATTTACGGTGCCCGCGGCGCCAACGGCGTTGTGCTTGTCACCACTAAGAGCGGCAAGGACACCGACGGCAAGGTGACGGTTTCGTTCGACGCGTATATCGGCTGGCGCAAGCTGGCGAACCGCCTCAACACCCTTTCCACCGAGGAATTCGTCCTCGCCGACTACGAGCGCACGATCGGCCGTCTGTCGACCTCCCCCGAGGACGGGGGCATGAACAGTTGGCAGCAGCGTTACGGAGGTTTCGCCGACATCCACGCCAACTATGGCAACCGCCCCGGTATCGACTGGCTCGACCGCACCATGGGCCGCACCACGCTCGCCCAGAGCTACCGACTGACTGTCAGCGGCGGCTCCAAAAAGATGAATTATTATATGTCCTACGGCTACTACAACGATGAGGGCGCCATGATCCACTCCGGGTCTGACAAGCACTCGATTTCGGCCAACATCCGTTCCGAGATCAGCAAGCGCCTGAGCATCAACGGCCGTATCAACTACGACGTGCAGTCGATAACCGGTGCCGGCGTGGCAGGTAACGGTACGAATACCGGCGGCTCCAACGTGGACGCCCGCTTCAACAAGCTCGCCCAGATTCTCGCCTACCGCCCGACAATCGGTATCCTCGGCAATGACTCCGAGCTGCTTTACTACGATGACCCCATCCTCCAGGATGATTCGGGCAACACGATGGTCAACCCCGTGCTTGCCGCCGGTTCCGAAAAGGACGACCGCAAGATTCGCACCATACAGGCCGTCGCAACCCTTACCTTCAAGCTCGGCCGCGGATGGACATTCCGCTCTACCGAGGGCACGCGCTACCAGAACACCAGCCGCTCGCTCTTCTACGGCCCTAACTCGATTCTCGGGCGTCGCAGCGGTATCCACGGCAGTGTGCGCAAGACGGAGGCAGGCTCGTTTTCGACCTCGAACGTCCTCTCCTGGGACAAGCGCATAAAGAAGAACCACCACATAATGCTGCAGTTCGGCCAGGAATATGTCAAGCGCTGGACGCAGTATGTCGAGACCGGCGTGCGCGACCTGCCGACCGACGATTTCATTCTCGACGACATGGTAATCGGTACCCCCTCGTCGGCAAGCTCGTCGTTCAATGATGACGACCACCTGCTGTCGTTCTTCGCCCGCGCCAACTACGATTACAAATCAAAGTATATCTTTACCGCGACCTTCCGTGCCGACGGTTCCTCGAAGTTCGGCAAGAACAACAAGTGGGGTTACTTCCCCGCCGTTTCCGCCGCCTGGCGTCTCAGCGAGGAGGACTTTATAAAGAACCTCGACATATTCTCCGATTTCAAAATCCGCGCCGGCTACGGCCTCGCGGGTAACAACCGAATCGGGTCATATAACTCTCTGGCGCTTATGTCGACTATCCTGACCGCTATCGGCGAGTCGACCCGCCCGGGCTACGCTACGACGCAGATTGCGAATCCGAACCTCAAGTGGGAGTCCAACAAGACCTTCAATGTCGGAATCGACCTCGGTTTCTTCAACAACCGCCTGACAATCGCCCCGGAATTTTACATCAACAACAGTAACAACCTGCTGCTGAACGCTACGCTCCCGATGTCGTCAGGCTACCAGACCATGCTGATTAACGCCGGTGCGACCCGCAACACCGGCATCGATATCGCGATCAACTCGATTAACATCGCTACCCGCGACTTCCAGTGGAACTCGACCCTCACGCTGACCCACAACCAGAACAAAATCACTTCGCTTGTCGGAGGTGACAGCCAGCTCTACGAGGCTCGTTTCGGCTTCAACCAGAACACCCACCTTCTCGAGGTCGGCAAGCCTGTCGGACAGTTCTACGGCCTGGTGACCGACGGTCTCTACCAGGTAAGCGATTTTGACTACAACCCCCGCACCAAGGAGTACACGCTTAAAAAGGGTGTTCCTTACCAGACAAACCCGAACCTGGTGAAACCGGGTATGTGGAAGTTCAAGGACCTTGACAACAACGGCATTATCGACGAGAAGGACAAGACCGTCATCGGCCAGGCCGCTCCCAAACTCTACGGCGGTTTCAACAACTCACTGACCTGGAAGGGCTTCGACCTCAGTGTGTTCTTGACGTTCAGCTATGGCAACGACGTGCTCAACGCTACGAAGCTCGTGGCCGCCAAGGTAGGTTCGCAGAACTATAACGCCCTCGACATCGTAAACAGCTCGAACCGCTGGATGACGATTGACAAGGCCGGCAACGTTGTGACGGATCCCGCCCAGTTAGCGGCTATGAACGAGGGTAAGACTGTCGCCGCTTATTACGACCTGGAGAATGGCGACAACTACGTCCACTCCTGGGCGGTAGAGGATGCCTCCTATATCAAGCTCGCCAACATAACTTTCGGCTATACTTTGGAAAACAAGCCGTTTATGCGCAAGCTCGGCCTGACGAAGGCTCGTCTTTACTTCACGGGCAACAACCTCTACACCTGGACTAAGTACACCGGCTTTGACCCCGAGGTTTCGACCATGCGCTCGCCGCTGACTCCCGGTGTCGATTTCGGAGCCTACCCTCTGAGCCGTACCTTCCTTTTCGGCCTCAACCTCACGTTCTAATCTCTCCTAAGTATAAAGAAAATGAAGACAGCATATAAATTCCTTTCGTTCATCTTCGCGGGCGCTCTTTTCAGCTCCTGCAACGACATGCTGACGGAGACCCCGTCGTCGGGATATGACAAGGATTCCTACTTCGAGAGCGCCGAGAAGGCTGACATGGCGATTCTCGGAATCATGAGCTCCATTTCGGACTACAACCATTACGGCCAGGACGAGATGGCGATGCCCGCTTCCGATGACATGTATTTCGCCTCGCGCACGCAGACAGATAACAAAATCAACGACATAACCCACTACCGCTACAACTCGGGCAACGACTGGATTGAGTACCTCTGGCGCATGAAGTACCAGGGTATCGACCGCGCCAACACGGCAGTCAAAGGGATTTCGGGGATGCCCGATTTCAATTCCGACGCCGAGCTGCGCCGCCTCGAAGGGGAGGCCAGGTTCCTCCGCGCCTTCCTGACGTTCGACCTGATCAAATACTGGGGCGAGGTTCCGTTTACAACCGAACCCGCATCGGGTTACGATTCGTCGTTCCGCCCCCGCCGCACCCACGACGAGCTTTACGACATCGTAATCGAGGACCTTACCCGAGCAGCCGAACAGCTCCCGTGGGCTACCGACGGGGTATCGCCCGAGCGCGCTACCCAGGGGGCTGCCCGCGCCTTGCTGATGCGCGTACTGATGCAGCGCGCCGGCTACTGGCTGGCGACCGACGGCTCGTTCCAGCGTCCGTCGTCGACGGTTCGCCGCGAGTGCTACACGAAGGTGCTCGAGCAGTGGGAGGAGTTCAAGAAGAACGGCTACCACGACTTCTATCCCGGCGGTTTCGGCCAGCTCTTCAAGGATGTTTCCGGCTTGGTGCTCAACAGCAAGGAAAACCTTTGGGAAGTTGCGATGTACCACGACCAGGGTCGCCGCAACGGTTCCGCCTGGGGCATTTACAACGGTCCTGTCGTGCAGCAGCCAACCGGGCTTGCTACTACGGAAGCCGCCAACTATATGGGCCGCGGCCAGGGGTTCCTTCTCGTGGTTCCCGAATGGTATGACTTCTTCGAGGAGGTTGACCAGCGCCGCGATATCGTCATCTGCACATATCGCTATACTTGGAATTCCGATACCAAGACCCAGGATAAACAGGAGCGTCAGAACACATCCTGGTATCTTGGGAAATGGCGCCGCGAGTGGATGCCTGTCGGGCAGGCCAACAAGAATCTCAACTACGGCGATGTCAATTTCTGTCCCCTGCGCTATGCCGACGTGGTGCTGATGGCAGCCGAGGCTTACAACGAGCTTGGCGAGACTGCCGAGGCGTGGAACCTGCTCAACAAGGTGCGCGAGCGTGCCGGCGCCACCCCGCTATCGACTTCCAATTACCAGCGCTTCATCGGCCGAAACCTTGCGAAGATGCCTGTCAACGAGTTTATCGACGACTCTTCGGAGCAGGGCAAGATTCGCGTCGCTCTCTACTTCGAGCGCGGTCTCGAGCTGGCTTTCGAGGGGCAGCGCAAGTATGACCTGATTCGCTGGGGTGTTCTTGACAAGGCTATCAAGATGTTCGGCGAGAAGTCTGTAATCAACAGCAAGACGACCAAGCCTTACCAGGCGTACCAGAATTTTATCCACGGTCAGCATGAGCTGTTCCCTATCCCTCTGAAGGAGATGCAGAGCAACCACGCACTCAAGGGAATCAACAACAACGGTTTCTAAGAGGGTAAATAATAAGGGCGTATCGAATGTTGATACACCCACGAAGCACCCTTAACCCCGAATTTTCAGAAAATTCATCAGCATACATTCCATTATTCCATGAATCTGATTAAGAAAGTATTGTGTGTGGCAGCCCTTCTGCCCGCACTGGCGCTTCGAGGCGCTGACGCGGGGAAGGTGCTCGACCTCCTCGACCTCTCCCGTTCCGGCCTTGAAAAGGTAGCCGAGCTTCACAAGCAGGGTCAGGATTCCCTGGCGTCCTCGGCGTTGCTCGACTATTTCAAAGGGCGTACCGGCGTTAAAAGCGTCGGCGTCAATCCCGAGAAGCCCAAACTCACTAAGGAAGAGCGTCGGTGGGCCGACGAGGGGCTGGAACACAAGTTCTTCGTCCACAAGGGATACCAGCCCTCATATTTCTACGGCGACGATATCAACTGGCAGTACTGGCCGGTAAAGGACAACGAGCTTCGCTGGCAGCTCCACCGCACGAAATGGTGGGTGCCGATGGGCAAGGCATACCGCGTGACAGGTGATGAGAAGTACGCCCGCGAATGGGTGCTCCAATACCGCGACTGGATTAAGAAGAATCCTCTGACCGAGTTCAAGGGCATCAAGGACAAGGATATGGAGGAGGTCGACAATGTATATTTCGCATGGCGCCCTCTCGAGGTATGCGACCGCCTGGAGCATCAGATCGAGCAGTTCGAGCTGTTCCTCCCCTCTGCTGAGTTTACTCCGGAATTTCTTATAGATTTCCTCGACAATTACCACCGCCACGCCACATTCGCCAACAGCCACTATTCGGCCCAGGGCAACCACCTCCTTTTCGAGGCGCAGCGTGTTATCTTCGCAGGCTCCTTTTTCCCCGAGTTCAAGGACGCGGCATCCTGGCGCAAGGCCGGAGTCGACATCCTCAACCGCGAAATCAAGAAGCAGGTGTTCCCCGACGGGGTACAGTTCGAGCTTGACCCGGGCTATCATATGGCTTGCGTCAACATCTTCGGCAAGGCGCTCCAGATGATGGATGCAAACGGCTACCGAGGCGAGTTCCCGCAGTCCTATCTCGACACGATGAAGAATATGGTCGAGTTTACCTATAATATCGCTTTCCCCGACTTTACCCTACCGGTGTTCAGCGACAATAAGCTGCATACGAAGCACGGCGTGCAGGGCAACTACCGCATCTGGCGCAAGTTCTTCCCCAAAGACCAGGCGCTCCGCTATTTCGCGACCGACGGCAAGAAGGGGAAGCTCCCCGAATATACCTCCCGCGCCTTCACCAACGGCGGTTTCTATGTGATGCGTAACGGCTGGGACTCCACTGCCACCGTCATGGTGCTGAAAGCCGGACCTGCCGGGGAATGGCACAACCAGTATGACAACGGTACGTTCGAGATGTGGACCAACGGCCGCAACTTCTTCCCCGATTCGGGCAGCTTTATCTACGGAGGCGACGAGGAGGTGCTGAAGCAGCGTAACTGGTTCCGCCAGACTGCCGTCCACAATACCCTGACCCTCTACGACAAGAACCTCCAGACCCGCGAGTCGAAACTCCTGAAATGGGAGGCAACTCCGCAGGGGGATGTGGCGGTAGTTGAGACTCCGGGTTATGACGGCCTGACCCACCGCCGCGCCGTGTTCTTCGTTGACAAGAAATTCTATGTCATAGCCGACGAGGCTTACGGCGATGCCGAAGGGGACGTGGCGCTCCATTACCAGCTCCTCCCGTGCGACCCGCTGGAGAACACTGTCAAGAAATCGGTCAGCACCGCTTTCGCCGACGGAAATAACATCACGCTCCGCGTGTTCGGCGCCGACAAGATGGAGGCCGAGGAAGGGTGGATGTCGCCCGCATACCGCGTAAAGAAAGCTCGTCCGGCCTACGCCTTCCGCTCCGCCAAGAAGGCCGGCAAGCCCTCGCGCTTCATCACCGTCATTTACCCGACCGATGCCGCCAACCCCGCTAACCACGACATCAAGGCCGCCTACAAGGGGAAATACTCTCCTACCAGCGCTACCCTCGAGGTCATCGTCGACGGCAAGAAGTACCCGCTCTCATATACTCTTTGAGCCCTAATTCACAAATCTGATATAATGCGAGAAAAGGCGCGCCTGCGAGGACGCGCCTTTTTGTTTTGGGAAAATCGTTATATTCGCGGTAGATATAATTGAAAAGAAAGATGAACATATTGTTGAATATAATCTGGGTAGTGTTCGGCGGTCTGATGATCGCGATAGAGTATGCCATTTCGAGCGTGCTGATGATGATTACGATTATCGGCATCCCTTTCGGGTTGCAGACACTGAAACTCGCCGTACTGGCCCTTTGGCCTTTCGGCACCAATATTGACAACAGCGGCTGGCCGTCAGGCTGCCTCGCCGGCATAATGAACGTCATCTGGTGGTTTGTCGGGGGCATCCCGATTGCCATCACCCATCTCCTCTGGGGCCTCCTCTTCTGCGTCACCATTATCGGCATCCCCTTCGGCCTCCAGCACTTCAAACTCATGCGCGTCGCCCTCCTTCCTTTCGGCACAAACCTCAACTAACTCCCAGCTCATACAGTGAGAGCGCCGAAGCCGCGGTGTGATTATAGCACCGTATCGAGCGGCGGAGCCGAGAAGGTGCGGTGTTTGAGAATTCATTTCTTGTAGAATCGGGAACCTGAATTTAGCGGCGGAGGTGGGAGAGGACTTCGCGCTGGATGGCGGAGCCGAGGAGGCGGTTGGCGGCGAGGTAGAGGGTGAGGGCGGTGGCGCTTTGGGCGAGGAGGAGTGCCCAGGGGTTGGCAATCCAGGCGCATTCGACCCAGGCAAGGGCCATTATGCCGAGGGTCAGGAGCAGGTAGGGGAGCGAGTCTGCCAGGAAGGGGAGGAGCCGGCGCCCGGTCAGCGGGGCGATTTTGACCGCCATTATCGCCCAGCTCAGGGCGGAGGCGGCGAGCTGTCCGTAGAGCATCAGCCGGATGCCCCATACGGGGTCGCCGGGACGGGTGTCGGCGATGAAGGGTAGGGTGGCCGCGAGCAGGATGAAGGCTGTCACGTCGCGGACAGCTTCCATCGACATTACGAGTTCCGTGCGCGCGACGGCGACGGCGTAGTTGTTGTAGAGGGAGCTGAGGACGGTGAATATGCCCCGGACGAGGAGGAGCTGGAAGAGGATGATCGACGCGTCCCATTTCTCTCCGAACAGACAATGGAATATCGGTTCGGCCAGGAGCACGAGGAACCCCATCGCGGGGAAGAGCAGATAGGAGGTAAAGCGGTTCATCTTCGTGCTGACGCGGCTGAAACGTTCGGGGTCATCCTGCACTTCCGAGAGAGCCGGCAGGAAAGAGGAGGTCAGCACCTGCGAGATGGAGGTTATTCCCATCTTGCTCCATTTGTCTGCCTGGGAGTAATAGCCGAGGGGCGCGAGTCCGGCCCGGTTGCCTACGAAGAATGAGTAGATATTCTGGAAGAGTGTGTTGAGGAACGAAGTACCCATCATTCCCCATCCTACGGCGAAGAAGGAGCGCAGCGAGGCGTAGGAGAACCGCATAAGGGGGCGCCAGCCGGAGGTTAGCCACAGCACGAGCGATTTTACGCCGTTGAGGGTGATTGTCTGCCACACAATCGCCCATGCGCCATAGCCTCCGACGGCGAGCGTGATTCCGACCACGGCTCCGGCGAAGAGGCCTACGGAGTTGGAGACGGCTACCATTTTCACGTCCATCCGCTTCATAAGCCGGTTGGTCTGCACGATAGCAGAAGCGTTGAGGATGAAGGAGAGGAACATCACGCGGCTCATCGGAATGAGGCGCTGGTCCCCCTGGAAGCAGTCGGCAATCAGCGGCGCGGCGAAGAATAGGATAATGTATGCCGCACAGGCTACGGCGAGATTGAACCAAAGGACAGTGCTGTAATCAAGCCGGGTCGGTTTCTTCCGCTGAATCAGGGCATAGGAGAAGCCGCTGTCGACAAAGAGCGAGGCGAAAGCCTGGAAAACGAGCATCGCGCCGACGAGTCCGAAATCGTCCTGGTCGAGGAGCCGGGCGAGGACGACTCCCGTCACGGCGTAAAGCAACTGGGACGACACGCGGTCGATGACGTTCCATTTCACCGAGCGCGCCGTCAGCGTTTTGAGTTCGGGCCCCGTTGCGGGGTCCGCCCCGTCGGGAGGGTTATTCGGCTGATTCAGGCTCACCTTCCTCTTCGAGCGGTTTGCGGCTTATATTGTCAAGCGGGAAGAGCTTCACCCCCATGGCGTAGTTCTTCAGCTTCTTCGGCTCACCTTTGTAGTAGAGTTTGCCGGGGAACATTCCCTTGATAATCAGGGAGTCGGTGGCCCATACGCCGGTGGCGCCGGAACCGAAGAATCGGCATGTCGCGTTTTGCGCCTGGAGGCGGTCGGCCTGGATCGCTCCTACGCCGGTGTTGACAAGCGAGGCTTCGTCGCAGCGGCCTGAAGCGACGAGGGTGCCGTTGCCGGTCTTGATCGAGCCGTCAAACTTCACGCAGTCGATGTCGCTTACAATAAGCCGGCCGTTGCCTATGACAGTGGCTTTGAAGTTGATTGTCGGCTTTACGGAGATTACCCTGACGGTAGAGTCGCCGCTGTTGGTGACGGAGGTCAGGAAGCGGGAATAGACCGTTATGTCGGGAAGCCCCCATACCATTTCGTTTTCGGCATGGAACTGCTTCTCAATCGAGAGTTTGCCCTTCTTGTTGTTCTCGAAAAGAATCTGGTCGGCGACAGTCGCGGTAGTCTCGAACACGATTGTCCCGGCGGAGTCGGGGTTGCATTTGTAGTTGACATTCAGCCCGTCGACAACCGACAGCTCAGTGAAGTCGCCTACTGACAGCTCGTAGCGCGAGAGCACCAGTTCTTCGGCCGTGGCGGCCACCGAGACGGCCACGGCGCAGAGAGAAAGAAGTATTCTGATAAGTCTCATAAGTCAATGCTGGTTTTGTTGTTCAAGAAAAGCGGGAAGTATGCGGTTTTCGACATCGTCGAGAATCTCCCAAAGGGAGTCGAGGGTATCGGCCCGGAGCATCGCTATGCGGGTGTCTCGGAAATTGGGAATCCCTTTAAACAGGGAGCAAACCGCCAGGTGGCGGCGGATATGGAGAATGCCGCGGTACTCGTCAATGCGGTCGACGCTTTCGGAAATCTGCCGGCGCAGAATCGCGAATTTGTCGGCCAGGGTCAGCGGGTGTTCTACCTTTCCGTGGAGCAGCGTTTGTTTCATATCGCTGAAAATCCAGGGATTCCCTATCGCGGCCCGTCCGACCATGACGCCGTCAACGCCGTATCGGTCAAAGGCTTCGACGAGGCGCTCCGGGGTCGTTATGTCGCCGTTGCCGATTACTGGAATCGTAAGTCTGGGGTTCTCCTTGACGCGGGCGATGGTTTCCCAGTCGGCGTCGCCGGTATAGAGCTGCGAACGCGTGCGGCCGTGGACGGTGATAGCCTGAATGCCGCAGTCCTGGAGCTGTTCGGCCAGTTCGACGATTATCTTGGAGTTATGGTCCCATCCGAGACGCGTCTTGACGGTCACGGGAAGTTTTACAGCGTTCACGACCGCGCGGGTGATTTCGAGCATCTTGGGGATGTCGCGGAGAAGTCCGGCCCCGGCTCCTTTACCGGCTACTTTCTTGACGGGGCATCCGAAGTTCAGGTCGAGAATGTCGGGTTTCGCCTCCTCGACGATTTTCGCGGCCTCGACCATCGGCTCTACCTCGCGGCCATAAATCTGGATCGCGGCGGGGCGTTCCGCGGGGGCGATGGAGAGCTTGCGGGTAGTCGCGGCGATATTGCGGATCAGGGCATCGGCCGAGACGAACTCCGTGTACACCATATCGGCTCCCAATTCTTTGCAAATCAGGCGGAACGACTGGTCTGTGACGTCCTCCATCGGCGCCAGCATCACCGGCCTGTCTCCGAGATTGATGTCTGCGATTTTCATACGGCTTTCCTGTTCCTTAATATATAGACTTTAAATTCACCGCTAAGTTACGCAAATTTTCATAACCGCGGAAACCGAGCGCCCCTTTTGCTCCAAAACTCCAACAAACGCGTACTATACGGCTACGAATAAGGATAGCGGGCCCATCAACGAAGAGCCCGCTATCCCGTATGTATTGGCCCAGATTGGGTTTATTCCTCGCCGTCCCAGTCATAGTCGAGGTCGGGGTCGAAGCCGTCGTCCTCGGGATCCTCCGGGAGTAGGTCGTCATCATCCTCGGGGAGGGGTGCCGGCTCGAAGATGAACTCGTCCTCCTCGCGCACGCGGTGATGGCCGTCGAGCGGGCGGTGGGTGATGGGGATTTCCTCAATGCGGTTGGCGTCGTCGGTGATGGCTTTCCAGAGGGCGTCTTTCAGCTCCGTAAGCCCCTGGCCGGTGACGGCGGATATGAATACGTGCGGAATGTCGGGGGGTAGTGTCGGCTCGATTTCGGCTTTCAGCTCGTCGTCGAGCATGTCGCTCTTTGAAATTGCCAGGACGCGTTCCTTATCCATAAGCTGGGGGTTGAAGCGGCGCAGCTCTTCGAGGAGCACGTTGTATTCCTTGGCGATGTCGTCGGCATCGGCGGGAACCATGAACAGCAGGACGGCGTTACGCTCTATATGGCGCAGGAAGCGGAGTCCCAGGCCTTTCCCCTCGCTCGCGCCTTCGATGATACCGGGGATGTCGGCCATGACGAAGGAGCGGTTGCCGCGGTACTCGACGATTCCGAGTTGCGGCTCCATCGTGGTGAAGGGGTAGTCGGCGATTTTGGGGCGCGCTGCTGACAGGGAAGACAGGAGGGTCGATTTTCCGGCGTTAGGGAAGCCGACGAGGCCAACGTCGGCCAGCAGTTTCAGCTCGAGCACGACGCTCTTCTCTATCGCTGGCTGCCCGGGCTGGGCGTAGCGCGGCGCGCGGTTGGTAGGGGATTTGAAATGCCAGTTGCCGAGTCCCCCCTTGCCGCCGCGGAGGAGCTTTACTTCCTGGCCGTCCTCGGTGATTTCGCAGAGGTATTCGCCGGTTTCGGCATCGAACACAACCGTTCCGCAGGGTACCTCTATAATCTGGTCCTCGCCGTCCTTTCCGAAGCTGCGGCCGCCGGAACCGGCCTGTCCGTTACCGGCGAAGACGTGGCGACGGTATTTCAGCGGAAGAAGGGTCCACATGTTCTTGTTGCCCCGGAGGATGACGTGGCCTCCGCGGCCTCCGTCGCCACCGTCGGGCCCCCCTTTGGGGATATATTTGGCGCGGTAGAAGTGGCTCGAACCGGCACCCCCTTTGCCCGAGCGGCAAAGGATCTTTACATAGTCTATGAAGTTGGAATCAGCCATAAATAACTGTTGAATAGTCGTTTTTGTCAATGTTGTCAAGGCGCGTCAGGCGAGCCATTTGCGGTGGTGGCGCATCAGTTCTTCCGCATGGCGGAAATCGGCGGGAGACCCTATGTCGATCCATGTCCCGTTGAGGGGGAAGTGGACTACCTTCATCCCGTCGGCTATCGCCTTTTCGATGAGGTCGGTAGCGTCGGTACGGCAGTCGGTGGGGAGGGTGTCGAGCAGCCGGTTAGAGAAGATGTATATCCCCGCGTTGGCGAAGTGGGAGTAGGTCGGTTTCTCGCTGAGAGCCGTTACGCGGGGGCCGTCGGTCGACAGAATGGCGTACGGAACGGAGACGGCGTAAGGTATGGCGGCGATTGTGACATCGGCCTGCTCCTCGGCGTGGCGCAGATACATTTCTTCAAGAGAAACGTTTGTCAGCAGGTCGGAGTTCATTACCAGGGTGTCGGCGAACGCGCTCCGGCGTTTCACGAGGGCCGCTGAGCCGATAGTTCCGAGGGGCTGCTCCTCGCGGACGCATCTTACGTCGATTCCGCATACCGGGCGACTGAAGTGCTCTTCGAGCTGTTCGGCGAGATAGCGCACGGTTACGGAAACATCCCGGATTCCGGCCCGCGCGAGGTTGCGTATGTTGTAGTCAATTATTGGGCGGCCGTCTATTTCGAGCAACGGTTTTGGCTTCGCGAGCGTCATGGGGCGCAGACGTTCCCCTTTTCCTCCTGCCATGAGAATCGCGGAGAGGGGAAGGACGGTGTCCTGGCGCGTGAGGTCAATCAGGCGCTCGACGCGTCCCTCCGCATCGACGACCGGGAGAAGGCGTATGCCTCGGGCACGCGCGGCGCGGATAGCCCGGGCGTCCTCGGGGTGGTTCAGGGCGGTGAAGTCGCGGTTCATCACGTCGCTGACGGAATCTTCCGGGCGCGTGCCGCGAATCAGGGCGCGGCGTATGTCGCCGTCGGTGACTGTACCGCGGAGCCTGCCGTCGGAGTCGGTCACGATAAGGGTCATGACCTCGCCAGAAAGGTCGTTGAGGCGTCGCAGGGCCGAGAGGACGGTGTCTGTATCGAGTATGGAGTGGCGTCGCATTGGGGTAGCTTAACTTTGTCGGAGGCCCATCACGGTTTCGGCTATAGCCCAGTCGAGGGGTGAGTCGATGTCGAGCGAGCGTTCGCGGGGCATTTCATAAGGGATTCTGCGCGGGAAGGCTCCGAGGGGCATCTCGCGTATCGAGGCGGGGGAGATAACGTAAACCGCTCCGTTGTATTCCCAGGCGCGGGGCGCGTCCTGGCGCCGGGTGAGGAGTCCGTCCCCCTTCGATATGTGGAGGTAGCCGTCCGGGGCAGTCTCGAAGCAGTTGTAATACGGGTTAGCGTCGGTTTCGACGACACTGACCGCCATATCGGTTTCTCCGGGACGGAAGGCTTTCATGCAGCCGATGATGTCGTCGGCGGTGCGGAAGGGGGAGGTAGGCTGTAGGAGCACTGCGGTGTCGAAGGGGATGCCTTGTCCCTCGGCCCAGTCCATGGCGTCGATGATGACCTCGCGGGAGCCGGAGGTGTCGGCCGCGAGCGCCGCCGGCCGGCGGTAAGGCACGCGTAGGCCGAGGCTTTCGGCTATGGCGGCGATTTCCTCGTCGTCAGTTGATAGGAGGATGTGGTCTTCGCCGATGCCGAGCCGGGCGCACGCCCCGCGGGCGGCGTCAATGGTGTAGGCAATCAGCGGTCTGCCCCGGAGAGGCTTGATGTTCTTGCGGGGTATCCCTTTGCTCCCTCCGCGGGCCGGTATTATGAACAGTGGGGTCATTCGTTCGTGTAAGAAGTTATTCGACTGGGAGGTTGAGAATCGGGTAGGGGTCTACGAAGTGCTTTGCCTCCATGTCGGCGAGGTCGACGGTCGTCAGTACGTCGATTATACGTTTCAGCGTGTCGGGTTTGTAGTAGGGGTTTTCTGTCTCGAAGGCAATCCGTTTACCGGCAGGAGAGAGGGCAAAGAGTATCGCGTCGCGGATGCTGTCGGCATCAGGCTCGCAGTGGATTACGGATGACGCGGCGATGCGCCCCCGCTGGCGGATGCCGATGTCGACCGTCGGGATGCGCAGAGAGGGCACTTCGACGATTCCGCTCGACGAGTTGCCGACAACGGCGGCGATATAGCGCAGCAGGGAGAGGTAACGGGCCCGTCCGAGAGAGGGTACTACCGCGACTCGGCCCGGATTGCGGCGGGCGTAATCGTTAATCCTGTCGATTATTACCGCGCCCTGAGGGTCGTTGTTGGGGTAGGTGAATACGATTTTGTTGTGGCGGAAAGTGTCGAGAGCGTCCAGAAGGGCCTGGCAGCGCTCCCCGACCGGAACGGGGTCGCAGGTAGCGGGGTGGAGGGTTACCAGGAGGGTGTTGGCCCCGATTGTCATTCCGATAAATTCCTCAAGGGCCTCTTTCGAGACCACGGGGTCGTGCTCGATATTGTAAACGCCGAGCGCCCCGGTATTGAAGACCTTCCGGCGGTCCTCCCCCATGGAAATCACGCGGTTGCGGTAGGCCTCGGTCGCGGTGAAATGGAGGGAGGAGAGTTTTGTCAGGGCGTGGCGGATGTTATCGTCAATGGCCCCTTCGGAGATTTCGCCCCCGGCAATGTGGGCAATCGGAATCCGCATGATGGTAGCGGCGGTGGCGACGGCCAGCATCTCGTATCGGTCGCCGAGAATCAGAAGCATGTCGGGTTTTATGCGGTCGAAGGCGCGGGCGATTCCCGCCAGGCACTCGGCGGTGGCCAGGGCCGTGTCGAGCGGCGAGTCGGAAGCGGCCGGCATCGGCACCCTGGCGTCAACCTCGAATCCATCTTCCTCTATCTCGCTGACCGTCATGCCGTATTTCTCTTCGAGATGCATGTTTGTGGCGATGATTCTGACATCGACGTTGTCGCTGTCGCGCAGCCCTTTCGCAACCCCGCTAAGGAGCCCCCAGTCGGCGCGCGTGCTTGTGACTATGCAGATTTTCCTTGTTTCCACGGCGAAATTTCTCCTTTCATCCACAAAGTTAGCACTTCCCCCCGATTTACGCAACTCTCCGCATCAGGAGATGCCCGCAGGTGTGGACGTTATCGTTAATAAAGCATCAGTTGTGGGCGACGGCGATTTTATGGCGGATAGAAACGATTGCGAATCGCCGTGTTGGAGGCTATCGCGGAATTTGATAACTTCGCGCTGTGACCCGGACGGCCTTTCCCTCGGGGCATATTTTTTGACCTTTTCCGGATATGACTTATATGGAGACAGAGCGGCTTCGGCTGCGTTCATGGCGGGATGCCGACCTTCCGCTGTTTGTTGCGATGAACAGGGATCCAAGAGTTATGCGTTATTTCCCGTCGACATTGAGCGAAGAAAAGACCGGGGCGTTTTTCAATCGAATAAAGGGGGAATTCGGTCGCCGGGGATGGGGATTGTACGCAGTGGAGTTGAAATCGACGGGAACATTTATCGGATACGTCGGGCTGCATGAAATCGGTTTCCCTGCCGATTTCGCTCCGGGCATTGAGATTGGATGGCGTCTGGCTGCCGACTATCACAATCAGGGTTATGCGACAGAAGCGGCTACGGCGGTGCTGTCGTTGGCGAAAACAGCGGGGATAGGGCGGCTCTACTCGTTTACGGCGAAACAAAACCTCCCCTCGGAGCGCGTGATGATGAAAATCGGAATGACGAAAGCCGGTGAGTTCGAGCACCCGAGCCTCCCCGCCGAATCCCCATTCCGCACCCACGTCCTCTACCGCATTGACCTATGATGCCTGATTGCCTGCCGTCCCGATGCGCCTACCGTCTATTCTCACAGAGTTGGGCGGAATGTAGGAAAGACGTGTCCGAAGATGTCGGCATTCGGTTCGCAAGCAAGTGTATTTGACTTTGGAAGGTCAAATTGTGTTTGTGACGATTGTCCCGCAGGACTTGTTTCTTCCTCGAAAATCCTCTTTGAGTGAATAAGTGAATAGAAGTGGAATTCAAACTCTCTTAGGCTCGCCCCGAAGGGAGAGACCAGCACCATTTCACAAGGATAAGTGGAGTATGGGATAAGGGCGACCTGCATCATCCGTTTCATCTCTCGCTATTATCCGGAATCCTTTAGCTTTGTAGAAATCCAAAGCCGAGGGATTCTGTTCGTTCACATCGACTCTTGTCGCCCCTCGTTGTTTTGCATACTCTATGAGCGCGGATCCATAGCCCTGACCACGGCGGTCACTGTCTATAAAGAGCATTTCTACTGAGTCCGAACCCAATCCTATGAATCCGAGATACACGCCGTTGTCGGCAATGGCGTAGAGATCTACATTAGGGAAATAGTCTGGAATCAGCGCGGCTTTTATCTTATTGAAGTCCTCTTCATTCAGAAAACTGTGGGTAGCCCTTACTGAACGCTCCCATATTCGTGCGAGCGTCTCATAATCATTTTGATTACATCGTACTATTTCCATACCGCAAAATTATCACTTTTCCATGAATTACGGAATTTTCCACCGCGACTATCGTTCAGAAATTCATGGATTTTTAGTAATTTTGTGTTCGGAATACTTGT
This sequence comes from uncultured Muribaculaceae bacterium, assembly GCA_910585755.1. GTDB lineage: Bacteria > Bacteroidota > Bacteroidia > Bacteroidales > Muribaculaceae > UBA7173. The sequence continues at coordinate 51,848 of CAJUFH010000012.1, forward strand.
CAAATTCAAAACGATAAGAGACCGGTCGAAATATTGAAATAATCAGGCCCGTTAGTGTATTTTTGAGCAGTTACTTATGAAGAAATCCAATATAACACTCGGTGCTGTTGCCGCATTGTTAATGGCAACGGCGACCGGCTGCGCCGGTAAAAAAAAGGCAGAATCAGACAACACCGATGAAGCGGTTCAGACCAAAGTCGCAAACGCCGACATTCGCGGGCAATGGTATATCGAAAACATCGTTTTCAGCGATTCCGACTATGTGCGTCCCGACGAGACGTCCTCGAGTATGAAACAGTATATCGTATTCGAAGACAGCACGTACTTCATCATGACCAACTGCAACTCGTTCAGCGGCTCCTATATTGTAAAAGGGGATTCCATCTTTCTCGGTGACGGAATTATGACCGAGATGGCATGCGATGACATGCAGACTGAGGATGCCCTGCGACAGATCCTTCCCTGGATATCAACGATAGATATTCAGAATGATTCTGTCATAAGACTGAATGGTTCGGCTCCCGCCGAATGTATCCTCCTGCGCAAAGCGAAAACTGAAATCAAATGAATGCGTTGTCAAAAATAATCAAACTCGCCATATCTTTGATAATAATGACAATGAGTGCCGCACAAATGTCCGGCTGCGACAACAACGGCGATATCGCGTCTGTTTCGGCACTGGAATTTGAGAAGGAACTCAAAGCTGCCCCCGTGCGATTACTTGATGTCCGAACACCGCAAGAGTATGCCGAAGGGCATATTGACGGGGCATTGAACATCAACGTTCAATCCGATGATTTCCAACAAATAGCCGAGAAGGAATTGTCGAAGGACTCCACTATTCTTGTCTACTGTCGAAGCGGCAGACGCTCGATGGACGCGGCCGAGATTCTGACCAGGCTCGGATATAAGGTCATCAATCTCAAAGGCGGAATCATTGAGTGGAAAGAAGATGGACTTCCGGTAACGACTGGAGGAATGTAAAATAAAATAGTCTAAAGATGATTCAGATAGGACGATTTAAACTGGGAGTTGCTCCGCTATCAATGATTATTGTTTTCATTGTCTTGTCCGTGTGTGCCGTCGTTGCCGCTTTTCATCAGGCAAAACCGGAATATCCGATGCCATTGTCAGGACTAATCGTAATCAACGAGGGAATGGCATTGCTGGCAACTCTGGCCTATGGTATATTCGTCCATTTTGCTATAGCATTGGTCAATCGGCTGAAGAAATGAACATCGAGGAACTTAGAGCCCATTGTCTTTCGATGGAGGGCGTAACCGAGAAAACCCCTTTCGGGAAATTTGCCCGGCGTTTTGACTCAGTGCTCGTGTTCTATATCCTTGACCACATGTTCTGCATGACCGACATAGACGATTTTACCTCTGTGACGGTCAAGGCCGCTCCCGAAGTAATCGAGGAACTGAGGATAACCCGTTCATCGGTCAGCAGTCATCGGAACATGAGTGAACGGCATTGGATACAGCTCAATCTCAACGGCGATGTTCCCGACAGCGAAATCTACGAGCTTATAAAAAGGTCGTATGAAATCGTAAAATCGAAATACACAAAGAAGATTAAAAAACAACATTGACCGTATCAGTGTTCTCCGAGGGCACCCATAAACATGGCGTATTTAGTCAGCCGAAGCTGGACTGTCGCGAAACCTCTCATAGGGCTTATTCAGGTTAAAGGATTTTCAACGCTATGGCCGCGCACGCCTCGGCATCGGCCAAGGCGTGGTGATGGTTCTCCATGTTGTAGCCGCACGCCGCTGCCGAAAGGTGTAGCTGGTGGCTGGGAATATTGAGCCAGCGACGCGACGCGGCGAGGGTGCAGTAAAATTCGTAGTCGGGATATTCCATGCCATACTCAGCGAATACCGCTTTAAGACAACTCTGGTCGAAGGGCCTGTTGTGGGCTACGAGAGGCAATCCCTCGATCAGTGGGGCGATTTGTTCCCATACCTCGGGAAAGGTCGGCTGGCCGTCGGTGTCGAGGCGCGTCAACCCATGTACCGCGGTAGTCCAGTATGTATAATAGTTTGGAGTCGGCTGGATAAGAGAGTAGAATCTATCCACTATCTCACCTCCGCGGACAACGACCACGCCGACGCTGCACACGCTGCATCGCCGTCCGTTTGCTGTCTCAAAATCTATCGCTGCGAAATCACGCATTGTCATTCGTTGTTATAAAGTTCATACATATCTGAAATCCAGCCCTTCATCGTGTCGCGGAGCGACGCCGGGCTTATGACCTCGACCATCGCGCCGACCTGGAGGAGTTTCATTATGAAATCATATGTCGGGGCGAGATACAGCTCGAAGTCGGCATACTCGCCGCAGTCCTCTATCAGGCGTTGGGAATGGTGGAGGGGGAGGGACTTCAGGTAGTGTTTGTGGTCCTCGTTGGCGCGTATGACAATCCTCTCAGGCCTGACATCGCGGTCGAGCACGATTCCATATGCCGTCGCGAAATATCCGGCCGCGTCGAAGGCAGCCGGCAGTCTGTAGGTCTCGCCGGTAGTCTCGACGCTTTCCACGCGGTCAAGCCCGTAAATCCTTATGTCGCCAAAATGAATGTTGTGGGCGAGCACATACCAGCGGTTCTCGAAGAGCTTGACGCAATAAGGCTCAATCGGGAATGTATATCCGTGGGATTTCTTGAACGGACGATATGTGATATTGACAACCCGGTTCTCCTTCATCGCTTCGAGTATTGTTGTCAGGTGGTCGCGCCCTGACGGTATCTCATCGATTATGATACGTCCTTTCAGGGAGAGATTCTCCCCGATAAGGTTGCCCGCGGCAAAGGAATCGAGCATCCATTTCTTCAGCTTATCCTCGTCTATGTCTTCGGGGTTGGCTATAAAATAGAGATAGCCGCCCACCTTCTGACAATCGATAATGATGCCGAACTGCTCGAAGATAGCGTCGCGCCAGCGATTGAACGTCGCGCGATGGAGCGACTTGCCGTCGCTCAAATCTTTGTTCCGTTCCCATCTATCGGACAAATCCTTATGGGAAATTTTCCCGGCACGGCGAATCGTGTCAATCAGCCAGGTGTATTTCTGCAGTTGGTTCATATCGCATTGAGCTTTTACACCGCAAATTTAATCATTACCTGTATCATCTTGCGATACAGGTAATGATTAAATTTTCATTTTGATGCCTTGAAGTTGAAGATTGGACGGATGATGGTGTCGATGGCGACGGTGTCGCCGATGTTGGCGATTATCTCCGAAGCGGGCTTGTAGACCATCGGGGACTCGTCACGGGTGTATTCGTTGACCGATTCGGAGTAGATGCCCCGCATGGATGCCTCGAAGTCTTCCATCGTGATTTTCTCGTATGCCTTTGCGCGGCTCATGACTCGTCCGGCGCCGTGGGGTGCAGAACTGTTCCAGTCGGGGTTGCCCTTTCCCGTGCAGAGCAACGAGCCGTCGCGCATATTCAACGGAATAATGCAGCGTTCTCCTGCGGCAGCCGAGATGGAGCCTTTGCGGATGATGTTGTCGTCGCTTATGTAGTTGTGGACTGATTCAAATTCTTCCAGAACCGGCACCTCCGGGAAGAACCTCATCAGCAGCAGTGATATGAGTTTGCGGTTGAGCACTGCCCAACGCTGGCAGACGCGCATGTCGTGGAGATAACGCTCGCGTGCCTCACCCTCGACATAACAGAGCTCCGCAGGTAACGATGGTTCGGCTTGCTGCTGCTCTTTTCGCATTTTCGTTATGACGCCCTGCAATTCAGAGCGGCGCCCTGCGGCTTTGTATTCTTTGATTGTGCGACTGATTGTCTCCTCAAACTCATCCGCTCCGGCGGTAAGGTGCTTAACCGCCTCTGCCTGATAGATGTCGGCGACCTGTTTGCCAAGATTGCGTGAGCCTGTGTGGATTACGAGATACACGTTTCTCTCATCATCCTTGTCAAGCTCGATGAAGTGGTTGCCGCCGCCAAGAGAACCGATAGCCTTGTTGATACGTCCCGAGTCCTTGAGTTCTCGGTAGCAATGAAGTTGGGTCACGAGCTGTTTAGCCTCGCGGTATATTTCCATTTCCTCCCCGACAAGCGGTTTGAATCCGCGTTTATCCTCGCGAACCCACATGCCCGAAGGCACATTGCCTAGTATATGCTCGTGGAACGCGTGGAAATCAATATCAGCAAGTCTGCCGAGGTTGAGGATACGCATACCACAACCGATGTCAACGCCAACGATATTTGGAATTACCTTGTCGCCGAGGTCGCCGGTAAACCCGATAACACACCCCGCACCGGCGTGAACGTCGGGCATAATCCGTATCTTTCTGTCGGAGAAAACATCTATTGAAAGCAGTTCCTTTATCTGCTCTAATGCCGATTCCTCGATGTTGTCCGTGAAAATCTTCACGTCATAACCTTCTATTGTCTTCATAGCGTGTTGTTTTATGATTTACACCGCGAAGTTAAACAAGCGGTGCGCAACCATTTTACGCAGCAAAAATAATAGCAAGGTGACGCGATTCGCGAGACACCATAAAAATAATGCTTAAGTAACTGTTCCAAATCATTTTAGACAATCTCTTAAACGAAATTATATTACAGAATGCCTGAAGGTTCCTTTTCGTCGGACTAATCGTTGTATTTCCCGGCTGCGATCTTGACGCTTTCGGCAATGCGCGCCCGGAACTCAGGCGGGGCGATGACTTCGGCATGACCGCCGTAGCCGAGAATCAGGCGTTCAAGCTCGTTGTTTATAACTACCTTCAATGAGATCTGGATGCTGCCGTCACGGAAGCGTTGTTCCACTTTCTGGGACTTATGAAACGGTTTTGACTCGACGTATGGGGCCTGCTGCCTGTCGACCTTGATGACGACACGACGCGCCTTGTCGCTGATTTGCTTTGTGACTCCGATAGTGTCATCGAAGAAATGCTCCGGGTCAAAGTCAACGCATTTCCTGAAGGGATGTTCTTTATCCGGTCCGACGGAATGCATTCTGTCAAGCGCAAAGATATTGACCTGCGGCGAGTGGTTGGTTGACTTTTCGCAAATCAGGAACCACCGGTTGCGATATTCCTTCAGCAGATAAGGGTATACCACCAGAGTCTGCGGTTGACGAGCCTTGAACGACTGGTATTCGATAACCAAAGTCTGATGTTTGCGCACGGCATCATAAATGACACCGATGAATTGAGCGCCCACATACCCTTCAACATGCTCCATATCCATAGCGGGAACCGATGTCCCGGTCTGGCGGGAAATCTGCTCATTGAGCTTGCTGATTATGTCGATTGACGAGGCTAATTGCGGAAAGCCCTGAAGCTGCCGGAGAATATCGAGCGCCGAATTGAGGGCGTCGAGACCCTCTTCATTCAAAGGCAGATGCGTGATGCTGTAATCCGGGTCTTCATATTCGTAATACTTGTTGTCGCGCACCACTATGGGGGCGTTATATCCAAGTCGGTCGCTGCGCATCAGAGCAAGATCGTTCTGGAACGTACGCCGGCTTACGGGATTGCTTCTGCCCTCAAACTCCGCCAGCGCATCGGTACAGGCGTCAATCAGATCGTTGAGGGTCCAGCGCCGATAATGATTCTGCAGACATTTGTCAATCGTAGAAATACGGATAAGTGTAGCTCTGTTCAGTGGCATGGCATAAATTTTTCGCTAAAATAACCATTTTTCCCCTGCTGCGCAAATCGGTTGCGCACAGGCTTCTCAACTTTGCAGTCAAAATAGAATAGTATGATAATAGAAGGCAAAATGACATCGGCTGAGATTTTCACCGGTAATATTGAAGAGCCGGCCCTCGACTGGCTTAAGGAACTTTGCGACCATCCGGCAATGGAGGGTGTGCCGATAGTGCAGATGCCAGATGTTCACGCCGGGACCAACTGCAATGTCGGCACTGCTTATCCGATAAGTATGTATGTCAATCCCGACCATGTCGGCGTAGACATCGGTTGCACCATTTCCATGCACAGGCTATCGGTTCCAGTCAATCACGAGGATTTTCCCATTCTCGACCATCGTATCAGGGAGGCGGTTCCTATGGGAACGGAAATCCGCGCGAAGAACTCGCTCAACGAGAAAGAACTGTTCCGTTTCCTCAATTCGCAGTATCAGCGAGCGCGTTCCTACGCTCCTGAGCTGATAAACGAAGCTCCACGTATTGACGCACGGTTTATCACCGACTTCTGCCGCAGGATAAAACTGCAGGAGGGCATATTCTATAAGAGTCTCGGAACACTCGGGGGTGGCAACCATTTCGTTGAATATGGGGAGGATGAAGCCTCAGGCGAAGGCTGGCTGACAATCCACTGCGGGTCGCGCAATCTTGGCGTAAAAGTGGCAAACCACTGGCATAATATAGCGCGGAGTCCCAAACGCGCCAAATATATTGGCTTTCTATGGGATGATTCCTTGAGAGGCTATCTCTCGGATATGGTACTCGCTCAGGCATACGCTCTTTATAACCATCAAATCATCAGAGACAGCATCTTCGCGATTCTCAGAAAGCTATGCAAAGCCAAATGCGCGGAGTCGATATTCACCAGTCATAATTATATATCAGTGACCGACGAACGGCCGATGCTCCGTAAGGGGGCCATTGACGCCTCCGAAGGGCGAATGGTCGCGGTCCCTTTCAATATGCGCGACGGAATTGCCCTATGCGTCGGGAAAGGCAATGACCGCTGGCTCAATACCGCCCCCCATGGCGCCGGACGCGCTATTAGCCGGGCGCAAGCCAGGAAGCAGTTCGCGTTGGACGATTTCAGGGAAACTATGTCGGGGGTGTTTTCGACATCAATATGCGAAGCCACGCTTGATGAGGCCCCTATGGCCTACAAGCCGATGGAAGAGATCCTGGACCTTATCAAACCGACAGTTGACATAATATCTATGATAAAGCCCAAACTTAATATCAAACACAACGGAGAATGAAACACTACATACAGATCACAGGGGGCCGAGGTCCTGTGGAATGCGCGAGAGTGGTGACTCTCGTCGCGCATGAGATTGTCAAAGCTATCCCGTCACTTCACCTTGCTGATTGCGAGCCGCATAATCAGGCTGAAGGCTGCTATATGTCTATGACATTTGTCAAAGACGAGCCTATAGCGGAAACTATCGTCAAAGAATGGCAAGGCTCGGTATTATGGCGTTCCACAGCCAATTCCTATCGGCCAGGGCACAAACGGTCCAACTGGTTTGTCGGAGTCAACTTCTTTGACGAACTGGAACTGCCGGAAATATCCGAATCGGATATTGTTTACGAGACCTGCCGGTCTGGAGGGAAAGGGGGGCAGAACGTCAATAAGGTAGAGACCGCGGTACGCGCGATCCATATTCCATCCGGGATTTCGGTAAAATGCTCTGACGAACGTTCTCAGTCACAAAACAAGGCTCATGCCCGCGAACGACTGCTTCTTAAACTCCGCCAGCTAAACGACAATGCTTTGGCTGTTTCAAAATCGGCACGGTGGAGTTATCACGATTCTCTCGAGAGAGGCAATCCAGTGAAATAATTCACAGGAAAATTGTAAAATCAGAATGTGTATCGCCTTTTGATACACCCGCAGTTTAAATTTGCATCATAAACAAAAAACTCGTCAGCTATGAGAGAATTAGATCTTCAAAAGACAAAAACAGTGGATAAATCCAAGCAAAAGGATGATGCCAGAAATGCTAAGCCGAAAAGCATTCTTGAATCATTTGAGTACATTGTTGAACTTGCCGAAGACTCAAACCTCGGTAACGACTTTCTCGAAAAAGCGGCTAAACATATCAAATATGCTTCCCGCAAATTGAAACTGACACGAATGCAGGTAGTGCTTCTGGCTATGTTTGTTGACAGAAGCGAAGACAGCCGCATAATGATTTCAGACATCGCGAGATATGCCGGATGCAGAACCACCAGGATACTAAGGCTTTCCGACGACATCGATACTCTTGAAAGCCAACGCTATCTAAGGGCTTCGCGTAGTCGCAATTCATTAAGCTACCGCGTACCGGCCGCGGTGGTAAAATCATTGCGTAAAAATCAGCCATATATCTACGAGGAAGAACCCATTCCGGACACACAGACCTTCTTCGACCGCTTTGAACGGCTGATGAATGAGAAAGATGACGATGAACTGACCCATGAGTCCTTGATGGAGCAGACAATGGAGATGCTCGGTGAAATCAAGGGAAGCATATTCGCAACTGAACTGCGCCGTCGTGGATTGTGCGATGAGGATACTTTGTTGTTTATCTTTATGGCCCATCTTTTTGTGGAAAATAATGACGACAATATAGGTTTCCACGACATAGAAGATTTATTCGACAACGATGAAATCCCGAGCTGGGTGAAACGGGAATTTCGCATGCGGGAGTCTGAGCTTTTTGAAAAAGAGCTCATTAAGAACGTAAACGAAGAGGGTATGGCTCGTTCTGACGCCTTCAAACTCACTGAAAAGGCCAAAGAGCAGTTCCTTTGCGAATTGAACCTTAATAAAATCGGACGATCCGACAGAAGTCTCATCAAGGCAGAAACTTTGGCTGAGAAAGATTTGATATACAATGAGACTGAACGAGGCCAGGTTACAGAGCTATCCTCAATTCTCTCAGAGAACCGTTTCAACGAAGTCCAGGAGAGGCTTCGCTCCGCAGGGATGAGACCCGGCTTCTGCTGTATATTTTACGGGTCACCGGGAACGGGTAAAACCGAGACGGTATATCAACTTGCCCGACGCACCGGACGCGACATAATGCGTGTCGATGTGGATAAAATCAAGAGCTGTTGGGTCGGCGAAAGCGAGAAGAACATAAAAGCTCTATTTGACCGTTACCGTAATATATGCAAAAACTCCAAACTTGCCCCCATACTCCTCTTCAACGAGGCTGACGCGGTATTAGGAGTAAGAATGGAGGGCGCGTCGCGGGCAGTCGATAAAATGGAGAACAGTATCCAGAATATAATTCTTCAGGAGATGGAGACCCTTGAAGGAATTATGATAGCCACAACAAATCTGACGACCAACCTTGACAAGGCATTTGAGCGACGTTTCCTTTATAAGATACGGTTCGATAAGCCGACTGTCGATGCGCGCGTAGAAATCTGGCAAGCTATGATGAAAGGCTTATCAAATGAGGACGCGCAAACGCTTGCCTCCCGGTTCGATCTTTCCGGAGGTGAAATCGAAAACATAGTCCGCAAACATTCTGTTAACGCAATCCTATCAGGTAATGATAATCTTGATATAGAAGAAATAATCGGCCTCTGTCAACATGAACGGATTTCCCAAAATAACAGGACAAAGATAGGCTTCTAATACTATAAATGCGCAACCACCCGTATTGCCTCACAGAAGCCATACGGGTGGTTGTATTCAGGGTATAAGACGAGTGGCAATCTCGGTCGATGCAGTGCGTAGAACATCTTGCCGCTCAACGGATTGCAAATCTTCGGGTACA
>CAJUFH010000013.1 GCA_910585755.1 uncultured Muribaculaceae bacterium
AAATCGTGACGCTGTTTGTCAGATTTTACGCGGCACGCCGCGTCCCTGCATCAGTGCGAAACCGCAATTAGATTGCGCCCTGACTATTTAGTTTAGAGGAGATTAATCGTCGAGCGCGAGCTTCTCCTTCGCAGGGTTGCGGTAGAAGATTTTGCCGTCCATGTATTCCTGGGTCGCGATCAGAGTGGGCTTCGGGAGCTTCTCATAGTACTTCGAGATTTCGATCTGCTCGCGGTTTTCGGATATTTCCTCCAGATTGTCGTTGAGCGACGCGAACTCCTGCAGCTTCTTGTCGAGATCGCGCTTCATCTCGCCGGCAATCTGGTTGGCGCGCTTGGCGATGATGCAGACGGTCTCGTAGACGTTGCCGGTGTCCTTGGAAAGCTCCATCATATCGCGGGTAACGGTGTTGAGCGGAGCGTTTGTCTTCTTGTAGTCCATATGCGGTTGTTACTTTTTGATTTTTCTGATTATCGGAGGTGGGAGGCTTAGTCCTTGACGTATTTCTGGGCTATCTTGAATATATTGTCAGCCTCGGAGCGGCGGGGAGAGTCGGGATAGTTATTTATGAACGAATAATACTCATCGAGCACGTCGCGGAAGCGGTCGGCCTTCTTTTCCTCTACCGAGAGGCTCGCTTCCTGGTAGCGCGATTTCAGCACGAGCATTTCCAACTCTTCCTTGTACTTGGAATATGGGTATTCCTTTATGGCGTTTTTGGCCGTTATTATGGCGCTTTCGTAGTTGTTGCCCCTGTAGGTTCCAAGGTTATAGTAAAGCTGGGCGTTCTGCAGCTCTTTGAGAGTCAGCTTGTCCTGCATCTCGAAGATGGCGTTCTGGGCGGAAGTGACCTTGTCGGAGCGGGGGAAGAAGTCGAGGAAGCCCTGGAGCTCCTCGATGGCCTTGATGGTCTCCGACTGGTCAAGCTGTGCTTCGGGAGAGTCAAGATAATAAGCGTATCCGGCGTAATAGCGGCAAAGCTCCGAGAACTTTCCTTTCGGATAGCGCTGGTAATATGCCTTGAAATAAGCGGCCGCGTCGGGGTACTCCTTGTTCTCGTAATAGCTCAACCCGAGCAGATAGAGCGCCTCCTCGGCCTTTTCGGAGCCTTTGAGCTGGGTGACGATGTCTTTCAGCAGGGTGTAGGACTGCACGTAGCGCTTGTTTTCAAAAGCGCGTTTGGCGTAGTCGAACTTATAATTCGGGTCCGGGCTTTTCAACGCGCGCTGGTATTCGCCGCAACCGGTCAGGAGCGACATGGCGGCAACAGCGCAAAGGAGCAATCCGGCTATTTTTCTAAGCATATGTGGGGATAACCGATTAACTTTTAATGGTTTCTCTCCTGCCGCACGGGACGGCAGGGCATTTCAAGCCACAAAGTTACAAATTTTCCGTCGAACACGTTCCACCCCCGGGTGCAAAATTTTGCTAAAACCGCCGTATTTCGTAACTTCGCGCAACAAACAACAACGAAAAGGACCACAAGAACCACATATGAACCAAGATAACGACCCGCGCTATTCCCGCAGACACCCCGACGGCCTCCGCGACGAGGACTGGGAGGATGACGAGTTTACCACTCCCCGCCGAAAGCGTTACCGCTATGACGAGGAGGAGGAAGAGGACTACGAACCCGCACCCCGCCGCCGGCAAAGCCGCCGCCAGCCGGATATGGACCTCCGCGAGGATGAAGACGCGCCGAAAAGTTTCCGGAAGCGCCATCCCGTGCTGATGAACCTGCTGTACGTTGTCATAGCCACCTGCCTGACGCTGTGGATCCTGATGTGGTTCCTCGACTACTGGACGTTCCACGGCCAGGAGCGCCCGGTGCCCGACGTGAAGGGGCAGACTGTCGAGATGGCCGTCAACAACATAAACCATATGGGGCTGAAAGGAGTGGTCTCCGATTCGGTATTCGACTCGTACAGCCGCCCTGGAACCGTCGTCGAGCAGGTACCCGTTCCCGGGGCCCGCATCAAGGTCGGAGGGAGCGTTTATGTCACCATAGTTGCTTATTCGCCTAAGCTGGTGACAGTGCCCGACTTCTACAACGTCTCTGTGCGCCAGGCCCGCTCGATGTTCGAGGGACTGGGGATAGCGCAGGTGCGTGAGGTTCCGGTGCTGTCGGAGTACGCCGGACTCGTGCTCGGCGCGAAATTCAACGGTGTAGACCTCCAGCCCGGGGCCCGCATCCCGGTTTCGTCGGTCGTGACCCTTGAGGTAGGCACCGGAATGGACACTATCGAGGATGAAGATTCGATATACGACCCGGAAGCTATAGACCAGGTAATAGACCAACTGAACATAGAATGACGCATGGCTGAGGATATTTTCGACACCGACGAATTAGACGAGCTCGCCGGGGCCTCGGCCGAGGGCCAGGAACTTTACGAGCATTTCCGCTTCGTGGCCGACAAGGGGCAGCAGCTCCTGCGGGTCGACAAGTTCCTGGTAGAGCGCATGCCGAAAGCATCTTCCCGCAACCGCATACAGCAGGCGGCAGAAGCGGGGTGCATCCTCGTAAACGGGAAAGCGGTCAAGTCCAACTACCGTGTCAAACCCGACGACGTCGTCAGCATCGTCATGGACCGACCGCGCTACGAGATGGAAATCGTGGCGGAGGATATTCCGCTCGACATCGTGTACGAGGACGAGGATGTGCTGGTTGTGAACAAACCGGCAGGGCTGGTTGTACATCCGGGCCACGGGAACTATTCCGGGACATTGGTAAACGCGCTGGCATGGCTCTTCCGCGACACTCCGAACTATGACGTCAACGACCCGCGTCTCGGGCTCGTCCACCGAATTGACAAGGACACTTCGGGGCTGCTCGTTGTGGCCAAGACCCCCGACGCGAAGACCGACCTCGGAAGGCAGTTCTTCAACAAGACAACCAAACGCGAGTACGTCGCCGTGGTGTGGGGCGTCCCCTCCCCCGCTTCGGGTACGGTAAGCACCAACATCGGGCGGGACGTCCGCGACCGGCTGAAAATGACCGTTTATCCGCTCGACGGCGAAGAGGGGAAGCGGGCTGTCACCCATTACGAGGTAACAGAACCCCTCGGACACGTCGCGGTTGTAAAATGCGTGCTGGAGACGGGGCGTACCCACCAGATCCGAGTGCATATGAAGCACCTGGGGCATCCGCTGTTCAACGACGCCCGCTACGGGGGGGACATCGTTCTGCGCGGCAACACCTCCGCCAAGTACCGCCAGTTCATAACGAACTGCTTCGCTATCTGCCCACGCCAGGCACTCCACGCCCGCACCCTCGGCTTCGTCCATCCCCGGACCCGCCAGGAGATGTTCTTCTCAGCCCCCATCCCTCCCGACATGGCCGCCCTCATCGACCGCTGGCACACCTACGCCACCAACAACTGAAAGACACAACCGAGCACATCCCCGAGATAATGAAATTCATCACAGACCCTTATGAGGCTTTCCGCGGTTTATCCGACACCCCGGTTAAACGCGCCGTTTGGTCCGCTGCCTTAATTCTTTCGGCGACTCTGCTCCCTTTTCTGTTAGTACCATTCGAGGATTTCAGGTATTGCGATGAAACATACCAAGCGTATTGTTGCACTGATTACGAACGGGCTTATCTCGGAATGTTGTCTTTTTTCATCGGCAACATATGGATGCGGCTGTTCGGAGAGAGTCTCATATCGCTAAGGGTATTGATGACAATCTGTTATATAGCATCTGTCGCAATCGGATGCATATATGTACGCATAAAAGGCTTCTCCATTTTAAAGACATCGCTTGTCTATTTCCTGGGTGTGTTCGGACTGGTACTCAGCTATCTGCCCCTTTATGGATGGGACTCAGGGGCCTACCCGTTCACCGCCCTCGGAATCCTGGCGCTGCTACTATATTTGGACCGGCCCAGTCGGCAGCGGGCCGCGGTTCTCGGCATCGCCGCCGGAATGATGGTCCTGAGCAGGGTTCCTCTTGTCATATTCCTCCCCATATGTTGCGTTTTAATATTCCTCAACCGCAAATATTCATTTTCTATTTCGAAAAAGCAAGGGCAATGGGGTATTGACTGCGCCATATTTTTGACGACAGTCTTGCTAAGCGCGTTATCCATCATTTGCATTATGGTTGGCAACCCTATGAACTATATATCTGCCATAGCCCCTGAAAATACAGTAGCCGCCCATAAGATAAGCGATATCGGCTGGATATTCGATCGATGCATCCAACACGCATACAAAACTTACGTTATGCTTTTACCTGGATGTGTCGCATTATTGCTTAGCTGCTATTACGCAAAAGCAAAAGAGTGCTCCATATGGCTGCATCTATTTTCATTCGTAATAATTTACTATGTTCTTCGCGGAGCCGTTATGAACCAAAACGATATGGCCGGATTGTTTTGGAGTAATTCTGGGATAATATTGCCCACAGCCTTTGTGTCTGTGTATTTCGGATTGTTTTATAATTCTCTATATAACAAATCATCCAAACGCGGTAATAAGTTATTGACGGGAAGCTCATCCGCAATGGCTATCATATTTACGGCTTTAGCCTTGATGCAGGCATTTGGATCAAACAGTCTCATAGAACGAATCGGCTGGGGAATGTTAATGGTATTTTCTTTTGGAGCATACAGTGAAAAATTTGAAAAAGCGCCGCGTTTCACTTTTTACTTTCTCGCTTTTTCCGCACTCATCACATTCGGATTTTTTGTATTAAAAGTCCGCACTCTTTCGCATATGTATGGCCAGCCGATTAACCTGCGTTATGCAACAAGATACAACGGAGCACGACCAATTGGCAATGACTATTATATAGTCGAGTCAGTGGACAGCATCAAATTCATATCATCTTCTCTGGAAACTAAGAAGTTACGACAGATTGTAGTTGGCCACGATATCAATTGTTTTAATTTCGGAGTGTCCGAACCAGGGAAAAACGCGGGAATGCTATTTGACATATCTACGGATGATTTATACCGGGATTATCATACGCAAAATGCCAAAGGAGATGCCGATGTCGTTCTGTCCCTAAATCTATATCAAGACCAGCAATTCGAAAGTTTTCTTGAAAGAGAAAATTACGCACATTATTTCAGCACATATTATCCGCACATATCAGTATGGGTGAAAAATGGCATACACCAAACGCTTCCATCAAATCCGTTTGAATATTGGGAATACAAACCCCGTATGACCAGTGTGCGATAATACTCTGTCAGATTAAGCATCTGTTCGCATCCCTCCTCGTATAATGAACAGGCACAATAACAACCTCAATAGCATCCTCTGTAATCCTGTTCTCCAAAAAGCAGCATCGGTTCTATTCGTTATTCTTGGAGTCGTTTTGCCTATGCTGCTTGTGCGGTTTGAAGTATACCGCTTTATAGATGAGTCATACCAGGCTTATTGTTGCCTGGAATGGAGAAGAGCGTGGCCGGCAATGCTGACGTTCTTTGTCGGAGACAAGTGGATGTCGCTGTTTGGCAAATCGTTCATCGCGTTACGCATCCAGATGACCGTCTGCTACGTCTCAGCAGCAGCAATCGGAAGCCTTTATGCGAGAAAGAAAGGAGTGCCATTCCTACAGAGTGCCGCGATTTTTATGATTGGCGCTATCGGGCTTGTAATGAGCTGCCTCCCAATTTATGGATGGGATGCCGGGGCGTATCCTGCCACGGCGCTATGTATGCTCGCGACATTCCTGTATATCGATTCGCCGCGGCGTTCAAAAGTCATACTAATGGGATGTTGCGCGGGACTGCTCAGCTTGTTCCGATTACCCGGGGCGGCAGTAATCGGCATAATGGCGCTCAGTGTAATAGCGGCCCAATGGAAAAATCGGACCATCGTACAAACTGTGACAGACCTTATCATATTGATTGGTTGCGCGAGCGCCGTCTTCTGTTTGGGAATAACACTTCTGACAGGTTCTGTTTCTGCCTATTTTAATGCGATTACAACAGAAAACACGGTCAGGAAACATACTCTTTCCGACCTGCCCGAAATGATAATTTTCTCCAAGGAGCTACTCTTCAAACAATATAGGTTAATGCTCCCTCCGCTGGTCGTTATTATATTAAGCGTATGCTTTGCCAAAGCACATCGGAAAAACTGGTTTTTACTGTTAATCGCGATTTTAGCGCTTTACTATTCCGTGAGGGGAGCAAGTTTAAATTTGGGGGACTGGGCAATTTTTTGGTCCCATAACGGATTACTGATACCATGCGGAGTCCTTATGGCCCTTTTCATACCACTATATTACGGGCTAAAAGGGGTAAAGGCAAATCTTCAAAATTCACTTCCGACTATCGTACTGCTACTTTTTGTCTTGCTTCCGGGATTCGGGTCAGACGCGGTCTCCGAACGGTTAGGATGGGGCCTGTGCTTTATTTTCGCCTTCGGCGTCAACGCGGAGAAGATTAAGAAATGCCGTAAATTCATTAACTACTTTCTGTTCTTTACAGCCGTAATACTTATAGGGTATTATGCGATAATTATTCATCGTCTTGAAGCTGGATGGAACGAAACAGTCCGGACTCACTTTACTCCGACTATTAACGGCACACGTAGCCGACCATATTCCAACGAATACTGCCGAATTGACAGCATAAAGTTTGTTATGGATAATGCTAAATCCATAGGCCTTGGTACCGGCGTGTTTGGAAACAATTGCGCGACATACACATTCATTCTCGAAGAGACAAGTCCGAACTCAACGATGCGCTACATCCCGACACGGGAAGAGACGATCGCGGATTTTCAAAGACTTCGGGAAGGAGGCTGTGCTGACCTGATAGTATGGATGGATGCAGAGAAAGATTCCCTTGTAAATGAGACAATCAAAACGGCGGGATACAAGCGCTACATTATAGTAGGAGACAATTTTGAAATTCTGACAACTGACAGCATCCGGAAACGGCTTCCGGATGACCCCTTCTCGACCTGGGGTTATCGAGAGCCGGAACACTTGCCTGCGAAATAAACATTCTACCTGCCATCTTCCGGAGTGTTAGGCTTGATGATGTATTGGTCGTAGTAGCTGAGGAGGAGGGTCGTCAGGGGGAGGGCGATAATCATTCCGATCATGCCGAAGAGGGTTCCCCATATCGAAAGGGAAAGGAGGATTATGGCGGGATTAAGCCCCATCGCCTTCCCCATTATGCGCGGCATCAGAATCAGGTCTGCAATGACCTGGACCACGGCGAAAACCGCCATGCAGCTCCACCACTGACCCCAGAAATCAGCCGTGCCGTCAACAGAGCCGACAAGGCACAGCAGCGTCACGGGTATTATCGTAAGGAACTGGAAATAAGGTATCATGAAGAGTACCCCGGTCCCGAGACCCAGAACAACGGCCAACGGCAGCTTGCAAAGATAGAATCCGACGCAATAGATAAAGGCGACGCAGACGGCCATCAACGCCTGACCGCGGAAATAATGGTTCATCGAATCCTTTATGTCGTTGCCAATCTTATAGGCCATCGGGCGCATCCGCGGAGGCACGAGCAGACGGAATCCGGCCATGAGCCGCTCATAGTCAAGCATTATAAACACCACATACAGAAGGACCATAAGCCATCCCGCGACGGCGAGCACTACGTGGAGGCCCCCGTTGACTACCGACATAAACCTCTGGACCAACGCGTTGAAATCCTGCTGCATCAGGCGCTCGCCGAGCGCCTTGAAGTCGATGTTCTGGCGCAGGAAATCGTGAAGCTCCGGCGGGAGGAACTGGATCGACACCTCGGTTGTCGCGTAGCGTTCGAGAAGCGCAGCCATCTGCCCCATCTCGTCAATAATCATCGGAATCGTGAAATAGGCGAGTATCCCGGCAAAAAGGAGCACTTCAAACAGAGTGACGAATATCGCCACGATTCTCCCCTTCAATTTCAACAGCTTCCGGTTATACTGCACGAACGGCTCGAAAATATACGCGATCAGGCACGCGACACAGAACGGGAGCAATACATCTTTCAGCAGATTGACGAGCCAAACGAGGAAGACGACTATCGCGCAGCCTATCAGGAGGCGCACCACGCGGTCAAAAGTGAACGGACGGGAGTATGACGAGCCTGTATTCATTCGATAATTCGGACGCTTTGTTGAAAACGGCGTACAAATTTAGATAAAAGTTTTCATAACGGCTCAAATTGTCGTAAATTTGTACGTTTTTAGAGACCGATTCCATTAACCAACTTAACACAAATAATCGTGATCAAGACAGTTACCGCGACAACGAAGCAACTGCTCAACGACAAGGCCTGGGCGCGCTGGACGGCGCTTATCCTTGTCGCTTCCATGATGTTCTTCGCCTACATGTTCGTCGACGTTATGTCGCCCCTCCAGTCGCTGATCGAGCAGCAGCGCGGCTGGACCCCCGAGGCTTTCGGCTATTACGCCGGGGCAGAGTATATCCTTAACGTGTTCGGTTTCCTTATTCTCGCCGGAATCATTCTCGACAAGATGGGGATTCGCTTTACCGGCACCCTGTCGGCCTCAGTGATGGTAATCGGAGCGTGCATCAAGCTGTACGCGATTTCCGACGGCTTCCAGGGGACGGCTCTGGAGCAGTGGCTCGGTTCCTGGTGGATCGAGATGCCCGGAAGCGCCAAGCTCGCCGCCCTCGGCTTCATGATTTTCGGCTGCGGCTGCGAAATGGCTGGTATCACCGTCAGCAAGACCCTCGCCAAATGGTTTGAAGGGAAGGAAATGGCTCTTGCGATGGGTCTGGAAATGGCGATAGCCCGCGTCGGTGTGTTCGCGATATTCTCCATCTCCCCGCGTCTGGCGGAGTGGATGGGCAAGAACGACCCGACGGTTGTAATCCCCGTTGGATTCTGCACCGCCCTGCTTTTCATCGGCCTGATCTGCTATATCGTCTTCACCTTTATGGATACGCGCCTTGACCGCGAACTGGCTGCCGAGCGCAAGAATGTCAGCGGCGACGAGACCGCCGAGGAGGAGTTCAAGTTCTCTGATGTCGGCCGAATCCTCTCCAGCCAGCTTTTCTGGATTATCGCCCTGCTCTGCGTGCTCTACTATTCGGCAATCTTCCCGTTCCAGCGCTATGCGACCAACATGCTGCAATGCACGCTCGGGATGGACGCCACCCAGGCCGCCGACATATTCCGCTGGTTCCCGATCGGAGCCGCCGCCCTCACCCCGTTCCTCGGGATGTTCCTCGACTATAAGGGTAAAGGGGCCTCGATGCTTATCCTGGGCGCGATTCTGATGATCGGCTGCCACCTGACGTTCGCTCTCGTGCTGCCGGTCTATCCCGCCACATGGCTCGCGTTCGTCGCGATCATTGTTCTCGGGGTCAGCTTCTCGCTTGTTCCCGCGGCGCTCTGGCCCTCCGTGCCCAAGGTGATGGACAAGCGTTTCCTCGGCTCGGCCTACTCGCTGATTTTCTGGGTTCAGAATATCGGCCTCATGGCTTTCCCGATTCTTATCGGCAAAGTGCTCCAGGCATGCAACCCGGGCATCGATGACCCGATGAAATACAACTATACCGTACCGATGCTGCTCTTCGCGTCTCTCGGGGCTCTGGCACTCGTATTCGGCATATGGCTCAGGATTCTCGATGCCAGAAAACACTACGGCCTCGAGCTTCCCAATATCCGCTCCGACAAGGAGGCCGAGCTGATGTCTTCAGAAGGTATCGACAACGAACAATAATGAGCCTTTCGACATTCCGTCAACGAATCAAGCCGTGGATGCTCCCGATAGCGATGTTGCTCGGGATTCTGTTCCACGAAAGCATAGGTCAGGTAGCGTTTCTCTCGCGCTACCTGATTTTCACTATGCTCCTGATCACATACTGCCGCCTGAAGGTCTCGGACTTCCACATCGGCCGTTACATATGGCTGCTGCTCGCGGTGCAACTCGGGGGCGCTGTCGGGGTATATCTGCTCCTAAGCCCTATTGACAACGTCATCGCCCAGGGGGCGTTCATATGCGTTTTCTGCCCGACGGCAACAGCGGCACCGGTGATAACGGGGATGCTGGGCGGATCGGTAGGCCGGGTCGCGGTCTATTCTCTGTTTTCCCACGTCAGTGTCGCGTTCCTGGCGCCGCTGCTCCTGACGTGGGTCGGGGGAAGCGCCGGAGCCGGCATAGGCTTTGGCGAGTCGTTGCTGACGATAGCCCAGACAGTGCTTCCTCTGATTCTCGGCCCCCTGGCCGTAGCCGCGCTGATGGGCCGTTTCGCGCCGAAGGCGAAAGCCGCTGTCGCCAACCACCAGGGGCTGTCGTTCTATATCTGGGCGTTCGCCCTGCTGATTGTGGTCGGAAATTCAGTCAGCTTCCTGATGAAGGAACCCGCCTCGGCCATGCCGCAGATTTTCCTGCTGGCGTTAGTGGCTCTGCTTGCCTGCTGCGCGCAGTTCTGGGCCGGGAGAAAAATCGGGGCGCGGTATGCCGACAAGATTTCCGGCGCGCAAAGTCTCGGACAAAAGAATACAGTCCTCGCGATATGGCTCGCCCTCACCTACCTAAACCCTCTCGCCTCAGCGGCCCCGGCGGCATACGTCGCCTGGCACAACACGATTAATTCCTATCAGATTTACCGTCAGTCGCGCCGCACCAAGAACATTTGACTCCCTTCGGATGTTACTAATTGCGAATACGGGAATACTGACAGGATAGTATCATCCCTTATCGTATGCGTGATTAATAACGGTTAACCTAATTAATATTATTATGAATTTTCTGACAACTGACAAACTTGTTATCGTGGGCGCTGCCGGCATGATCGGGTCCAATATGGCCCAGACAGCAATCATGATGGGGCTTACCCCGAACATCTGCCTCTATGACCCCTACGGCCCCGCGCTGGAAGGCGTCGCGGAGGAAATGCTTCACTGCGGTTTCGAGGGCCTTAACCTCACCTACACTACCGACGTGAAGGAAGCTCTCACCGGTGCCAAGTATATCGTCAACTCGGGTGGCGCCGCCCGTAAGGCCGGCATGACGCGCGAGGACCTGCTTAAAGGTAACGCCGCGATCGCGGAGCAGTTCGGCAAGGACGTGCGCGCGTACTGCCCCGATGTCAAACACGTCACAGTCGTCTTCAACCCCGCTGACATAACCGGCTTGGTAACCCTGCTTTACTCCGGTCTGAAACCCTCGCAGGTAACCACCCTCGCCGCGCTCGACAGCACACGCCTGCGCAGCGAGCTCGCCAAATATTTCGGAATCCCCGCAGACGAAATCGTCAACAGCCGCACTTACGGCGGCCATGGCGAGCAGATGGCTGTCTTTGAGTCCACCACCCTCGTCAACGGAAAGCCCCTTTCCGAAATCATCGGCACGGAAAAACTGCCTGACAATGACTGGGAGGATATCAAGGTCAAAGTCGTTCAGGGCGGCAAGAACATCATCGACCTCCGCGGCCGTTCGTCGTTCCAGAGCCCGGCTTACCTCAGCATCGAGATGATCGCCGCAGCCATGGGCGGGAAGCCGTTCCGCTGGCCTGCCGGAGTGTATGTCAACAACGACAAGTTCCAGCACATCATGATGGCCATGGAGACCACCATCACCAAGGATGGCGTCAAGGTTATGCCTGTCAAGGGGACTCCCGCCGAAGAGGCCGCGCTTGAAAAGAGCTACGAGCACCTTTGCGCTCTCCGCAACGAGGTTATCTCGCTCGGCATCATGCCCCCCATCGACCAGTGGAAGAGCCTCAACCCCAACCTGGGCTGATCAAGGGTGAGTTGAGGGCGTGTCATAACGGCCCATCTGTGTCGTTATGACAGCACCCTCCCATCGGGTACGAAAAAGCGCTGTGTCATTTTGTGACACAGCGCTAATTGTATATTTAAGGAATATTCAGGGGGTTCAGCCGCACTTGCTGGTGCCGCAGGAGGTGCAAATCAGGCAGCCCTCCTGATAGACGAGAGTCTCCTGGCCGCAGTTGGGACATTTTTGTCCGGTCGCGGAAGTACCGTTGGGGAGGTATTTCTTCAGGGCACGCTCAACACCCATTTTCCAGGTATTGATGCTCTGGGAGTCAAGTTCGAGGCCGCCGACCAGCTTGAGGACCTGGTCGATAGGCATACCGTAGCGGAGCACGCCGGAAATCAGTTTGGCATAGTTCCAGTACTCGGGATTGAACTTGTCGGAGAGGCCTTCGATCGTGGTCTTGTAGCCGCGCTTGTTAACGAACTGGAAGTCGTAGCGCTTGGTCCCGTCGGGAGCGATTGCCTTGATAATCTTACCGTGACTGACGGATTTGGGGCAGAAAATACCGTCTTCGTCGTCGGCCAGGCCGGTGAAAATCTCGTACGGACGGCCATCGACCAGTCCGATGAAGGCAATCCATTTCTCCTTGTTGTTTTGGAAACGCACGACGTCGGCCTCAAGCTCGATCGGGCGCTTGATGACGTGCTGGGGAATCCCGACCGAGTCCTTCTCCTCCGGCTTCTTTTTCTCCATCGCGAGAAGCACGCCGGAACGGGAGCCGTCGCGGTACACGGTGCATCCTTTGCAGCCTGAACGCCAAGCCTCGACATACAGCTTGTTGACAAGCTCTTCTGAAACATCGCTGGGGAGGTTGATGGTAACGGAGATGGAGTGGTCGACCCATTTCTGGACGCGGCCCTGCATGCGGACCTTTTCGAGCCAGTCGACATCGTTGGAGGTCGCGCCGGCGTACGGCGAGCGGGCCACCAGAGCGTCAAGCTCCTCCTGCGAGTAGTCGTCTTTCACCTCCAGGCCGTTGATTTTCATCCAGTCAACGAATTTGGGATGGTAAACGACGTATTCCTCAAACGCGTCGCCGCTTTCGTCGACGTAATCGATGCGGACTTCGGGGTCCGAAGGATTGACCTTTCTGCGGCGCTTGTAGACAGGCATAAAGACTGGCTCGATGCCCGAGGTGGTGCGGGTCATAAGGCTTGTGGTCCCTGTCGGAGCGATTGTCAGGCAGGCGATATTGCGGCGGCCGGATTTCGCCATGCGCTCGCCCAGCGCGGGGTCAGCCTCGACAAGGCGCTTGATAAAGGGATTCTCCTTTTCGCGGTCAGCGTCGAACACCTCAAACGCTCCGCGCTCCTCGGCCATGACAACCGATGAATTGTATGCCGCGAGGGCGAGCTCGCGGTGAACCTTTTCAGAGAACGCGGTAGCCTCTTCCGTGCCGTATTTCAGCCCGAGAGCGGCGAGCATATCCCCCTCGGCGGTAGTTCCGACACCCGTACGGCGCCCCATCAGGGTCTTGCGGCGGATTTTCTCCCAAAGGTGACGTTCCGGGCCTTTTACCTCGATGCTTTCGGGGTCCTCGTCGACTTTGTCGATGATACGGTCGATTTTCTCGGCCTCGAGGTCGATAATGTCGTCCATTATGCGCTGAGCCTTACCGACATGTCGGCGGAACAGCTCGAAATCAAACTCGGCCTTGTCTGTGAAGGGGTTCTTGACGTAGGAATAGAGGTTGATGGCGAGGAGGCGGCAGGAGTCGTAAGGACACAGGGGGATTTCACCGCACGGATTGGTGGAGATAGTGCGGAAACCGAGGTCGGCATAACAGTCAGGCACCGATTCGCGGGTAATGGTGTCCCAGAAAAGCACACCCGGTTCGGCCGACTTCCACGCATTGTGGATAATCTTTCCCCAGAATTCCCGGGCGTTGATTTCCTTGACCACTTCGGGATTTTCGGAATCGACGGGGAACTGCTGACGGTAAGTGGTACCTTCGGTGGCGGCGCGCATGAAGTCGTCGTCGATACGCACCGAGACGTTCGCGCCCGTAACCTTTCCCTCGGTCATCTTGGCATCGACAAACGCCTCGCTGTCGGGATGCTTGACAGAAACCGTCAGCATGAGCGCCCCGCGGCGTCCGTCCTGCGCGACCTCGCGGGTCGAGTTGGAGAAGCGCTCCATAAAGGGCACAAGGCCGGTTGAAGTGAGGGCGGAGTTTTTGACCGGTGAGCCTTTCGGGCGGATATGGCTGAGGTCGTGCCCTACCCCTCCGCGGCGCTTCATAAGCTGTACCTGCTCCTCGTCTATGCGGATGATACCGCCGTAAGAGTCGGGATGCCCGTCAAGGCCGATCACGAAGCAGTTGCTGAGCGAGCTGACCTGGAAGTTGTTGCCGATGCCAGTCATCGGGCTACCCTGGGGCACGATATAGTTGAAGTTCTTGAAATACGAGAACACCTCCTCGGTGCTCATCGGATTGGGATACTTGCTTTCAATGCGGGCGACTTCCGACGCGAGCCGCATATGCATGTCGTCAGGGGTCTTTTCGTAGATATTGCCGAAAGAGTCCTTTAAAGCGTACTTCGTAACCCAAACTCGGGCAGCGAGCTCGTCGCCGTTGAAGTATTTTAGAGTGGCCTCGTAAGCCTCCTCGTAGGTGTAGGTGGGTTTAGTTGACACGGCAGTAGTATGTTACTGTATATTTGAGAGTTGATATATTGACAGTTTTGTGTGTGCGTCGCGGAAACGCGGTTGTAAAGTTCCCCATTTTTCGCGATATGGCAAAGCGTCCCGTCGTATTTTTGACCGAATGTTGATAAGTTTTTTTGACAATCACGATAATGAGCCGAAGGGGAATGTTGCCTCAATCGGGAAACTGTCATAGAGCAGTTAACACCGATACTTTCCTCATACGCATAACAGCCCGCACGGTTCCACATAAAAATAAATCCGCGCGGGCTGTTGGAATCTCATCAAAAACACGGAATACTAACGACCTGAGGCATTAGCTTCGCGGACACGCTTAGTCACAAAGTCGGTAACCATATGACGCGTTTCGCCGCCGGGCGCGTCCGGCCTTACGAGGTCGCAAGAGTACTCCCACCAGAACACACCCCCGAAACCGGAGTCAAGAATCCAATCGACCTTGAGACCGAGCGAACGCTCTGTCTCGAGAGTCATGAATTCCGACCCGTCAGGAGAAATGAAGTAGGCGCTCTGAGCCGCGTCATCCCATTTTTCAGTCCACCCGCTTTCCAAGCAGGCAGGAAGTTCGGTATAGCCGCAATATCGTCCGAAATCCTTCAGAGACGAGCCTTCGGGCACAGGCTCAGAAGGCGCGACCCCCTTATAGTAAAACCCGTAGCTCGGAAGGCCGATATGTAGCTTCTCGGCAGGGAACATATTCCAATCCTCTTTGGCCGAACGCTTCATCTCAGGGAGCGGGGCGTTGTGGGAAGCGGCCTTTCCCCAGATGCCTCCACCCATATCGTAGTACATGATGTTAATCCAGTCCGCGTCGGCGACAAGGCGCGCGGCAACATCCGGCGGGTATTTTCTGTAATGATGGAGGGCGGTTGTTAGCCAGTACCTGCGGGCACCGGCAGAAAGAGAGTCGAGCGCATGGCGTATCTCGTGGATAAACGACGCGTGCAGCTCCTCGGTCACCGTATGCTCCCAGTCCAGCTCGATGCCGTCGTAGTCATACTTTTTGACGAAATCGGCCATTACAGCCGCGAATTTACGGCTGCGATCGGCGTTGGGTGCAATCTCGACGAACTCCTGGCCAGGGAAAGAGCATAGGATTTTCCCACCATTGGCATGCACGGTGGAAATCAGTTTCCGAATCGCCGACTCGTTATCATAACGATGAGAGCCTGAAACCTTCCCTATTACCTCCGCGATTGGCAGGTCAAAATCCGAGGGGGACCACTCGGGAGCCGCGTTCAGGTAAATGAAATCGAATTTTGCCAAATCCGCAGCGTCAATCGACGACTCGGAAAAGCGGGGCCCGACGGCATACGTCGCGTTTATCACCCGGCTTCCGGCGGCCAAGGCGCAAAGACCAACGGCCGAGAAGAGGACAGCCGCAACCACGGCTATCGCTTTGTTAAAATAAGTCATAATGCGTTGAGTGTTGGTTATGAAGTTACGGTCAGTAGTTGACACACAAGATATGGCGCTAAAGCAGGTGTAAAGTTCACCATTTCCTGTGATATAGCCAAATTATCGCAAAGTTTTTCCATTTAATGTCTATAAGTTTTTTGACATATCGAAGTACAAGCGCTATCTTCGCGTTATCGAAAACTGACAACTATATGACAAAGGACATAATCGAATATTTCCCAAATCGCAGAACTATCCGGCGATATTCCGACCGGAAAGTCCCGGCGGAAATTATCGACCGGCTGCTGCTTGAAGCATCGCACGCGCCTACGACAGGCAACATGCAACTTTACAGCGTAATAGAAACCCGCGACAAAGAGGGGCTCCGCCGCCTCGCGCCCGCCCATTTCAACCAACCGCAGGTAGAGGGGTGCCAGGTAGCGCTGACGTTCTGCGCCGATTTCAACCGGTTCAGCCGCTGGTGTGGGGAGCGCCGGGCGGAACCCTGCTACGACAACCTTCAGTCTCTTACAGCGGCCGTAATCGACACTGTCGCTTTCGCCCAGCAGTTCAACACCCTCGCCGAACTCAACGGACTGGGGGTATGCTGGCTCGGCACGACAACGTACAACGCCAGGGAGATTGCCGACGCCCTTTCACTTCCGGAACTCGTTGTCCCTATAATAACGCTGACGGTCGGCTACCCCGCCGACAACGGGGAGGATGTCGGCCGGCTGCCTCTCGAAGCGATTATCCACCGGGAGCGATACACACCTTACACAGCCGACAGAATCAACGAGCTGTATGCCGAAAAAGAAGGGCGCGAAGATTCGAAGTTTTACGTTAAAGAAAATTCCAAAGAAACTTTGGCCCAGGTGTTTACCGATATACGCTACCCCCGCGCCAACAACGAGGCCTTCTCTGAAAAGTTCCTCGCCTTCCTCCGCGAAAGCGGTTTTATAAAATAACTGAAATCGCCCCCGTCCCGGATAAAAAAGCTGTATCAAAAACCGGGACAGGGGCGGATTAATCCGTTTAACAACAATATGTCTGCCGCTTCAGGGATACAGGGCGGCAACTCCGGGGACACGGTCTAATTTCCCTCTTTGAGGAACTGCTCGTAGGCTTCGAGAAGAAGCTCGGGATGCTCCCGGAGCTGCTTGCGCTGGTCCTTGTGTTTCTTGAAATACTGCTCGATGTACTCCGCGGTTCCGGGACGGCTC
This sequence comes from uncultured Muribaculaceae bacterium, assembly GCA_910585755.1. Classification (GTDB taxonomy): domain Bacteria; phylum Bacteroidota; class Bacteroidia; order Bacteroidales; family Muribaculaceae; genus UBA7173. The sequence goes on from CAJUFH010000013.1 coordinate 17,009, forward strand.
TCTTTGAGCGCTTTCTTCATCAGCTTGACATTGAAATCGCCGTTCTGAATCGGATAATAGAATGGATAGGCAATCGAATCGTTACCAAAGCGGACGCAGTAGGTGTTGTGCGGCTCCCATTGAGAGCGAGTGCCATAAGAGATGTTCGCCCAGGCTACATACGTCAGGATTTCCGCATTTGCAGACTTCGGACCGCATTTAACAATCCAGCAGCAATTCTTTACCTTGAACATCTTGCCGACGGGGGTAAGGACAGAGGTCCAAGGGGCTTTTTCGTTGGAGCACCATATGGTATCGACCTCCTCGGACCTGATTTCTCGCTCCGAGCCGTCTGGCTGCCCTACTTTGAAGTTCTCATTGATGGATTTTGCCGGCCAGCGGAACCAGTCCGTAGTCAGCTTCCCCTCGACCCTGCTGCCATCCTTGAGCAGCACTTTCACCGTCTGAGGCTCCTCTTTCTCTTTCTTTTTCGCTATCGCCGCGAAGGGAAGGCTGAGGGACAGGAGAAAAAGGAGAACGAGCAATTTTCGCATCATAGTCTTTGATATTTAAGGTTAGTATGACGCGAAAATAACCAATAGGAAAGAGACTTCCCGGGACAAATGTCCCAACCTAAACAAAAGGTAGCGGCCAGACGCGATAATTTAACACTTGCCCTCCCTGATGCGGTGGAGATGGCGGCGCGATATGCCGAGATACGAGGCTACCTCCTGAACAGGGAGCTCGCTGGCCAGCGCCGGAAACCTTTCAAGAAGAGCCGCGTAACGCTCTGACGGCGACATGATGTGCATATCAATATAGCGGCGGTAGGCCTCTTCGAGCAGGACAGCCGAATACTCGGATAATAATTTCGGATTAGAGTCAATCAGAAGCTGCCGCAGCTTCTTCAAGGGCATGCGAAACACTGTAGCGTCGCAACCGGCTATAATCGAGCCGAACGAAGGGCGCAGGTTGGCAAATGACCTGGGATAATCGGTCACGAGTTCTCCCGCGAATGAAAAACCGGTTACACATTCGTCTCCCGCTGAAGACAGAGAACAGAATTTGAAATACCCCTCCTTTATGACTCCGACATAGCGGCATATTTGCCCCTCCTGGACGAAACGTTCGCCGCGGGCATACCTGGCAGGCTCGCCCTGGGAAAGACAAATTCGTTCAAGCATCGAGTTCTCGAAAAAACGCATGAACTCGTTAAGTTTAGCCATAACAGGAAATTGGAGAGATTATTTGAAGTCCTTATTCAAGGAAGGACTTTTCAATCGCGGCGACATCCTCCTGAAGCTGCTTTTCAAACGGAAGGCGTTCCTCGATATTCTTGCAGGCGTAGAGCACCGTCGCGTGAGTGCGCGAAAGACGGGTGCCGATAGCTGTCAGAGGCATCTTAGCGTGTTTTTTGGCGAGATACATCACCATCTGGCGGGCATCGGAAATCTCGCGTTTGCGCGACTTGGTAAAAATAGCGTCGGGGTCGATATTGTAATGCGAGGCAACCCCCTGTGTTACCATCTCGAAATTAATCGAGGCGCTCTTCTGCATCTTGACCACATTGGAAAGGACATGGCGCGCAAGGTCTACCGTCACTTCACGGTTGAGCACCGTCGCGTGGGCCAGCAGGGAAACAACAACCCCTTCGAGCTCGCGGACGCTGTCTGTCACATTCTCAGCGATGAAATCCATCACCTCCTTCGACAGGGAAAGACCATCCTGATCGGCTCTCAACTGCAGTACCTCGCGGCGAAGCAAAAGGTCGGGGCGCTCCAGCTCGACCGTCATACCCCACTTGAAGCGCGACAACAGGCGGTCAGGCATCCCCTTGAGGTCGGTCGGGCAGCAGTCGCTCGAGAGCACGATCTGCTTCTGGTTCAGATGCAAGTGGTTGAAGATATGGAAGAAGGTCTTCTGCGTGCTCTCCTTTCCGATAAGGTCCTGGATGTCATCAACAATCAGGGCGTCGATGCTCTGATAGAAGTTGATGAACTCGTTAATCTTGCCGTTACGCTGGGCTACGGTGAACTGGCTCTCGAACAGGCGCGCCGACACGTAGAGCACCCGGGCGCGCGGATTGTTCTCGCGTATCTTTATGCCTATCGCCTGAATAAGGTGCGTTTTGCCGACACCCGGAGGGCCGAAGACAAAAAGAGGATTGAAGGTCTTTACTTTCGGATTGTTGGCAATAGCCTCGCCAATCGCGCGGGCGATTTTGTTTGATGAGGAGCCGCAATAGTTCTCGAACGTGTACCGCGGGTTAAGCTGCGAGTCAAACGCCGGGTCGACCGGAGCGCGGAAAAGGTCGGCACCCTTGCGCCCTACCGCCGGGGATGCCGTCAGACCCGCTTCCTTCACCTGGGTATCTGGACGGTCCTTCACCTGCTCGTAATGGTAGAACAGCTTCACCTCCGGGCCGTAGACACGGCGGAGGGCCAGCTTCATTATGGGCAGGAACGTGTCCTCTATATGTTCCTTAAAGAAGGCCGAGGGGACCGAGATATGGAGCTCGCCGTTGGAGAAGTCCAGCGACGTAACCGGCTCGAACCAGTATTTGTATTGCTCGGGAGAAATGTTATTGCGGATGATGCCGCTGCACTCTTCCCAAAGCTGAAGGTGCGATCTATCCATTATAAACCTGTAGGGAGGTGTAAAGATGTTAGAGACTCAGATTAGCTTAGTGCGGATGGCGAACTTCTTGGCGCGTTCGCAATTTGGTAATGCAAATTTCCGCAAAAAAATGTTGAAAAACAAAGGCCAAAAAATTTGGAAAATTCAAACATAGCCAAACACCACTGTCTGTCAGCCCGTTACCGACCGCCTTAAAGAAATACTGTTAAAGAGGCTTATATAACACTATCAGCAAGCGTTTTAAAGTCTCTGAACAGCGTTAATCCCACAGGTGACGCATATGGTTAAGGCATTAAAAATCGCTCCGTTATCGCACATCGCCCCAACCGCGCAAGTTATCAACAAAAAATTCCTTATCCGAAATGAATCCGAATAAGGAATTATGTGGTTGTAACAATCGGCCGGGAGGCCTGCTCCCTGCCGAAAGACAGAGGGCTACTTGTATTCGTCCCAGGACTTAATCTGGATGTCGGAAAGCGGGAGCGTCGTGAACGCCTCGATAAACGCCGAAGCGAGGCGAGCGTTCGTCAGCAGGGAAACGTTCAGGTCAATCGCGGCGCGGCGTACCTTGTATCCGTTTGAAAGTTCCGTGGATGAAAGATTCTTCGGGAGGTTCACCACGAAGTCAACCTTGCGCTCATGCAGCAGGTCGAGAACCTGCGGCGTTCCCTCGGTCTGCGAGGGCCAGTAAGCGCGTATTGCCGGGATTCCGTTTTCAGCCAGGAACTTGAAGGTTCCTTCGGTAGCGTAGATGACATATCCGCTGTTATGGAGACGATGGGCAGCGTCGAGCATGTCGGCTTTCTGGCGGGGAGTTCCCGTTGAAAGCAGTACAGCCTTACGGGGGATGCGGCATCCTACGGAAAGCATTGACTTGAGCAGAGCCTCCGAGGTATCGTCGCCGATACATCCGACCTCGCCTGTCGAAGCCATGTCGACACCGAGAACCGGATCCGCCCCTTGCAGACGCGAGAAGCTGAACTGCGATGCCTTGATGCCTACATAATCCAGGTCGAAGAGATTCTTGTTTGGTTTCTGGACCTCAAGACCGAGCATGACGCGGGTAGCGAGGTCGATAAAGTTAAGTTTCAGAACTTTCGACACGAAAGGGAAGCTGCGCGACGCGCGGAGGTTGCACTCTATCACCTTGATGTCGTTGTTCTTGGCGAGATACTGTATGTTGAACGGGCCGGAGATGTTCAGCGCCTTGGCAATGGCGGCGGACACTTTCTTTATCCGGCGCATCGTCTCGACATAGAGTTTCTGCGGCGGGAACTGGATTGTGGCATCGCCGGAATGGACACCGGCATATTCTATATGCTCCGAAATAGCGTAAGCCTTTATTTCACCGTTCTGAGCCACTGCGTCCATCTCGATTTCCTTCGCGTTCTGGATGAACTCCGTGACGACAACAGGATGCTGCTTGCTGACGTTGGCGGCAAGTTTCAGGAAGCGGTGAAGCTCATCCTCGTTGGAGCAGACATTCATGGCCGCGCCTGAAAGCACGTAGCTCGGGCGGACAAGTACCGGGAAACCTACCTCCTGTATAAACTCGTCGATATCAGCGAAACTCGTAAGCTCGCGCCAGCGGGGCTGGTCAATGCCGAGACGGTCCAGCATCGCCGAGAACTTGTGGCGGTCCTCCGCGTTGTCAATCGACTTGGCAGAGGTGCCGAGGATATTTACTCCGGCATCGTCAAGCCTGGTAGCAAGATTGTTCGGAATCTGGCCACCTACGGAAAGTATGACGCCGTGGGGCTGCTCCAGCTCGAGGATATCCATCACCCTCTCGTAGGTCAGCTCGTCGAAATACAGGCGGTCGCACATATCGTAGTCGGTCGACACAGTCTCGGGATTGTAGTTGATCATCACCGAGCGGTAGCCCTGCTGCTTGACTGTCATCAGAGCGTTGACCGAACACCAGTCGAACTCGACGGAGGAGCCGATACGGTAGGCGCCAGACCCGAGCACGACTACCGAGCGGCGGTCGCCGAGATAAGTAACGTCGTTTTCCGAACCGTTGTAGGTAAGATACAAGTAGTTGGTCATCGCCGGATATTCGGCGGCGAGAGTATCTATTTGCTTGACCACGGGAAGGATTCCCAGCTCCTTGCGCAAGGAACGCACCCGTGCGTTGTCAGCGCCGGAAATGTCGAAATCGGCTTTCCTTACGGCGCGGGCAATCTGGAAATCGCTGAAGCCCTGCTCTTTGGCCTTACGCAACAGATCCGAGGGAATATCCTTAATCTCCTCTATGCTTTTCAGCTCACCTTCCGTAACGATGATATGGTGGAGCTTTTCGAGGAACCAGCGGTCGATTTTCGTAAGCTCGTGGATTCTCTCAACAGTATAACCGCTCTGCATCGCCTTGGCAATCGCAAAGATACGCTTGTCGGTCGGTTCGGAGAGCGCCCGGTCGAGGTCGTCAAACTTGATATCGCGGTTCCCGACGAAGCCGTGCATCCCCTGGCCGATCATGCGCAGGCCCTTCTGGATAACCTCCTCGAAGGTGCGTCCGATAGCCATCACTTCGCCGACAGACTTCATCGACGAACCGATTTCGCGGCGCACGCCATGGAATTTTCCAAGGTCCCAGCGGGGAATCTTGCAGACGATGTAGTCGAGCGCCGGCTCGAAGAAAGCCGAAGTCTCGCGGGTGACGGAGTTACGGAGGTCGAACAGACCGTAGCCGAGACCGAGTTTCGCCGCCACGAATGCCAGGGGATACCCGGTGGCTTTCGAAGCGAGGGCCGACGAACGGCTCAGACGGGCGTTAACCTCGATTACGCGGTAGTCCATCGAATCGGGGTCGAACGCGTACTGGACGTTACATTCGCCGACGATTCCGATATGGCGTATAATCTTGATCGCGAGCTGACGGAGATAATGGTAATCATCGTTGGAGAGGGTCTGCGACGGAGCCACGACGATACTTTCGCCCGTATGGATTCCCAGCGGGTCGAAGTTCTCCATATTGCAGACCGTTATGCAGTTGTCGAAGCGGTCGCGCACAACCTCGTACTCAACCTCCTTCCATCCCTTGAGCGACTTCTCGACCAGCACCTGCGGCGAGAAAGAGAATGCCTTTTCGGTAAGCGCGACGAGCTGTTCGGCGTTGTCGCAGAATCCGCTGCCGAGACCGCCAAGCGCGTATGCCGCGCGGACAATCACGGGATAACCGAGGCGTTCAGCGGCCGCGAGAGCGTCGGCCGTAGTCTCGACCGCCTCGCTCTTGATTGTCTTTACACCTATCTCATCAAGACGCTTTACGAACAGCTCGCGGTCCTCGGTGTCCTTGATAGCCTGCACGGGAGTACCGAGCACCTTAACACCGTATTTCTCCAGCACCCCGCTCTCGAACAGCTCGACACCGCAGTTAAGGGCAGTCTGGCCGCCGAACGACAGGAGTATGCCCTGGGGGCGCTCCTTCTCGATAACCCGTTCAACGAAATACGGGGTGACGGGTAGAAAGTATATCTTGTCGGCGAAGCCTTCCGAGGTCTGCACCGTCGCGATGTTCGGGTTGATAAGCACGGTCGCGATTCCCTCTTCCTTCAGGGCTTTCAATGCCTGGGAGCCGGAGTAGTCAAATTCGCCGGCCTCGCCTATTTTCAGCGCCCCGGAGCCGAGGAGGAGCACTTTCTTCATTGTCTTGTCGATATTCTCGGATGCCGTGTTTCGGTCAGTCATAGAAAACAGGTCTTAAAGCAGGGAGATAAACTGGTCGAAAATAAACTCTGTGTCGCGGGGACCCGAGGATGCCTCGGGGTGGAACTGGGCGGAGAAGAAGGGCTTGCACTTGTGGCGGATACCCTCGTTCGTGCCGTCGTTCATATTCGTGAAGAGGGGTTCCCAGTCGGCGGGGAGCGTCGAATCGTCAACGGCGAAACCGTGGTTCTGCGACGTGATATAGCAGGTATTGGTTCCCGCGAGACGCACCGGTTGGTTATGGCTGCGGTGGCCGTATTTCAGCTTGTAGGTTTTAGCTCCGGCCGCTTTCGCCAGGAGCTGGTTCCCCATGCAGATTCCGCAGATGGGTTTGCCGGTCTCCATCGCCTTCCGTATGTTGGCGACAGTGGCCTCCGCGAAGTCCGGGTTACCCGGGCCGTTGGATATGAACAGCCCGTCGTAGGGGATGGTGTTGAAGTCGTAGTCCCAGGGGACGCAGACGACTTTCACCCCGCGGCGGGCAAGGCATCGGATAATGTTATATTTGGTTCCGCAGTCAACGAGGACGACGGTCTTGTCACCCTCGCCATGGGTCTGCACATCCTTTATGCTGACCTTAGCGATCAGGTTTTCGGTATTCGGGTCGCTGAATCCGATTTCGTCGGCATTGTCGAAATAAATCTTGCCGAGCATCGAGCCCTTTTCGCGCAGATGCTTGGTGAGCGCCCTGGTGTCGATGCCGTAAAGCCCCGGAATCTTCTCGTCGCGGAGCCACTGATGGAGCGAACGGGTCGCGAGCCAGTGGCTCGGCTCCCAGGAGTAATCCTGGGCGATGATAGCCCGGCAGTGGATTCTCGAACTCTCGAGGAACTCACTGACGCTGTCCTTCTCCCTTTCGGGGGGAACGCCGTAGTTGCCCAGGATCGGATAGGTGGTGACAAGAATCTGCCCCTCGTACGAGGGATCGGTCAAACTCTCAGGATAGCCCGTCATGGCGGTGTTGAAAACAACTTCACCGGCTGCCGGGGCCTCGAAGCCGAAGGACTTGCCCTCAAAGAGCGTGCCATCTTCGAGCAGGAGGAATGCTTTGCGCGGGGTAGGCATCTGATCAGTCATAGCGCGAAGTTACTAATTTTTTTGCTGAGGTAAAAAAATACGGGGCACCTTTATTAACTCCGTTTCAGGAAATTCTCTCGCGAGGTAGCGCCCGATGAAGCCGAAGGTGTCGTCGGCTATAAGGGAGTCGTCGTCGAAACAGGTGTTGTACAGCACATACGCCAGCTCCATCCCGCGCCTTTTGACCGCCTCAAGCGACAGGAGGGCGTGGTTTATAGAGCCGAGAGCGCCGTGGACAACGAGAATCAGGGGAATCTTACGGTCTGCCGGATAATCAATCGTGAGATATTCATCGGTCAGAGGCACCATCAGGCCCCCGGCGCCCTCGATAATCACCACGTCGTATTGAGCCGCCAACTTTTCTGTCGAGGCCTCGATAACGTCAAGAGGTATGTCCCGCTTGTCGAGCCGTGCCGCCAGTTGCGGCGAGCAAGGGTAAGAGTATATCAATGGGGCCGTCGTATGATCCAGATCGGCCTCCTGGAGGGGAATCCCCATAATACGGCGGTGGAGTTCAATGTCCTCGGAATATTCGCAGTTGCCGGTCTGAATGAACTTCTGCGTAATCACGTTCTTCCCGGCCCTGGCCCATTCGCGAGCGAGCCATCCGGCGCAATAACTTTTCCCGGCATCAGTGTCGATACCGCTCAGAAAATAGACTTGACTCATATGATTGGTTTTCTTATAATCAGATAATATGGGACGTACGTCAGGGTGACGCTGCCGTCAGCGTTTTTCGGCAGGTCGCGAATCAGTTTTCTTCCCGCGGCAACGGCGGTAGAAGGATTGCGGCGCAGAGCGTTCACTCCCGTACGGCTTATATGGCGCACTGCGGCCGTGGCGTCGGCAAACCGAGCCTCGACGGTTTCCTTTTCAATTAGAAGGATTTCACCAACCTGTTTCCAGCCTGAAGGATCGGGATATTTGAGAGAGACACCGGTTATTTCAGCGACCTCGCGGTAGGTTCCCTCGCCATAAAAGGAGAAAGCGAGGATCCCTCCGGGTCTCAACGCCCGGTAAGCCCTGGCTACAAACACCTCGGGTGAGTTAAACCACTGCAATGTTGAAGAGGAGAAAACCGCGTCTACCGAGGCGTCGGGACATAATTGGGAAAATACCGTTTCCGCGTCGCAACGCACAAAACGCGACTTCGTTGGAAAACGCGACGTTTCAACTTCGGCTATGTCAAGAAGGAGCAGCTCTTTCGGGCGTAAACGGTCGGCATACAGCTCAGTGAAGAGGCCGTCCCCTACCCCGACTTCGACAACCGTATCCTTCCGGCCCGGCAAAAACGGCTCCGCGGACTCCCACAGCCGCCTAGCAACCTCGCGCTGCGCTCCGGCACTTTCGCGATACGTCTCCATGGCGGTGCCGAAACGGTTTGCCACAAGATCCTTGTCAACCACGAAATCGTCAATTACCTTCTGCATGTCGATATAATGGCCGGATTCGGGGAAGAGGGTCACCTTGCACCCGCTCCCCTCCCAGCAAGCTGACTGGTTGGCAGGGGGAAAGATCGCATCCTTTCCTCCCACGACCGCGAAATTCCAGCGATTCGCAGATGAATTATAAGGAGGCAATTCGCCGAAAAGATTCAATTCGGCCTGTACTGATTCGAAACCGCGGGTTGAGGGATAAGACTCGAACCATATACGTTCTTTTTCGTCCGCGAACATCCGGGTGTTGAATTTGACGACAGCCGCCGGAGAAAGGCCTCTCAGCGTGAGCGCGAAGACAGCGGGAGGGATGCCCATGCACCGGTCGATATGCCGCGGAGTGCCGTTGACAGCGATTGTCCGGGTGAAAGGGAGGTCGGACAGAGCGTCCAGGACATACGAGGCGGCAACCACGCCGAACGACCAAGCTACCACCACGATTTCAGAATACCCGTCAATCATACGCCTGAGGCAGTCAAAGGAATCATCACCTGCCGGACGGTAATTCCACAGGAGCATCACATCATACCCCGGCTTGGAAAGCGAGATGAACGGTTCCGGCGACATTCCCCAGCCGAGGAACACCATCAGCAGCCTTCCGTTACCTTGCGAAGCAACATACGTATCAGCCTGGAAAACGGGCATTCGCATAGATTCTCCCACTTCTTCCATCAAAGTTTCGGAGGATTAATGACTGGCAACAGGTCGGCCAGCGCCTTGTCGAGAGTTTCTATGTCAGAAACCTTCATCGAGGCGCTGAGGCTGAAGCGGAGGCGTTCCGTACCGGCCGGAACCGTCGGCTTGCGAATCGGCAACGCCTTGATGCCATATATGTTATACAGCTTATGCGAAAGCTCGACCGCTTTTTTGGAATCCCCTATAATCAACGGCTGGATATGGGAAGGGACGACATCGACAGGCGAATATTTGTGTATTACCTGTTGCAGGCGTTTCCCAAGCTCGGCAATATGGGCGCGTTCTTTGTCCATCTGGGCCAAAGCCCCTACGGTAAAACGGCTCCAGGCAGCCTGAATCGGAGGTATCGCGGTAGAAAATATAAAGCTCCGCGCGGTGTTGACAAGGTAGTCGCGCATATCCCTGCCGGTTATAGCGAATGCCCCCATCGAAGCGGCCGCTTTTCCGAACGTGCCGACAACGACATCCACCATCCCCGGCGCGGAAGAGGAGGCGACAAGTCCGAGCCCGCGAGGGCCGAGGACTCCGAACGCGTGGGCCTCGTCGACATACAGAACCACGTTCGGATAACGCCGTTTCAGATCGATAAGGCGCTCTATATCGGCGGAGTCGCCGTCCATCGAATAAACACTTTCGACAACGACGAGAATGTTGCCGAACTCCGGGGCCTTTTTGGCCACCATCGACTCGAGCCGGTCAAAATCGTTATGCGGGAAACGGGCGTAAGGGGCCCGCGACAGGATTATGCCGTCTATTATACTCGCGTGTACGAGTTTGTCGGCTATAATATATGTATCCTTCGAGGCTATCGCGGGGATAAGCCCGGTATTGGCGTGATAGCCGCTGTTGAACATCAGCGCGCCGGTATCCTCCCCCCGGCGCTTCGCGTATAAAAGCCGCAGGAATACTTCGAGATTCGCATAGTCAATCTGGCGGGGAGCCAGCAGACGCGCCGCTGAAGAGGTCATCGGGACCTTGCGGGAAGCCGGATCGGCATAAAAGCGTTCCTGAAGAGCCTCGTCAGCCCCAAGCCCCATATAGTCGTTCGTGGAGAAGTCAAGAATCCCTGACTTAGTGAAATTGGGAATCTCGCGGAAGTTCCCCTCGTCGCGGAGCTGTTGGAGGTATCGTTTTATTTCCACTTTCCTTGTCTTATAATATCGGTCATTTCGCGGCAGAGAGTCTCGAGATCCTCGTCCGGCGTTATATAGGGGGGCATTACATATATGTTCCGGCCAAAAGGACGAATCCATACACCTCGGCGGACACATTCCTTCTGGAACACGCCGACATCCACAGCGCCCTCAACCTCGACAACCCCGATCGCACCCAGGCACCGCACATCCGTTACCCCCGGAAGCTCGCGGGCCGGTTCGAGCAGCCTCTTCAGACGGCTTTCGATACGGGCTATATTAGCCGCCATATCCTGCTTCCTCATCAGTTTCAGCGATGCGCAGGCGACAGCGCAAGCGAGCGGGTTAGCCATAAACGTAGGCCCGTGCATAAGCACCCCGGCCTCGCCGCGCGACAGCGTCTCGGCAACCTCCCTGGTAGTAATCACCGCGGCCATAGTCATATAGCCGCCGGTCAGCGCCTTGCCGACTGTCATTATGTCGGGCACTACTCCGGCGTGTTCCAGTGCGAAACAACGCCCCGTGCGCCAGAATCCTGTCGCGATCTCGTCAAATATCAGATAGACACCGAACTCGTCGCAGAGGCTCCGAGCCTGGCGCAGGTATTCGGGATGATAGAACCACATCCCCCCGGCGCCCTGCACAATCGGCTCGAGTATCAGGGCCGCTATCTCGTCGGAATGTTTTTCGAGCAGGTCGCGCAACGGCGCTATGTCGGCCGGATTCCATTCCCCGTCAAAACGGGAAGCCGGCTGCGGCAGGAAATAGCGTCTGGGAAGCGCGGGGCCGAAAGCGCCGTGCATCCCTGTGACAGGGTCACAGACGCTCATAGCGTTCCATGTATCACCGTGGTAGCCGGAACGTATTGTCGCGAAATTAGTCTTTTCGTGGGAGCCGCTGCGGCTGACAGCCGCCTGGATAGCGACCTTCAAAGCCACTTCGACCGAAACGGAGCCGGAATCGGCGAAAAAGATATTGTTCATCTCCGCCGGACACATCTCCAGAAGGAGTTTCCCCAGCTCGATAGCGGGGTCGTGGGTCAGGCCGCCGAACATCACATGGCTCATCTTCTCGATCTGCGCCGCGGCCGCGGCATTGAGTTCGGGATGGTTATAGCCGTGGACGGCGCACCACCAGGAGGACATACCGTCGACCAACTCGCGGCCGTCGGCGAGGATTATGCGGTTGCCGCGCGCTCCGGCCACCTTGTAAGTAGGCAACGGGTCGATAGCGGAAGTATATGGATGCCACAGATGGTCGTGGTCGAAACTGTCGAATAAAATATTATCCATAGTCATCAATTCAACCGCGAATTTACGCAAAAAAGCTCAAACCGCGGTCATCAGCGAGGTATTGTTATCCCAAGCCCGGCAATGAACCATAACGCACTGTTTTTGTTTTAAAAATAGAATTAAGAAACAACATTCCATAACTATGGCTACATCAAAGAAAAGCATCAAGGGGACACGTACCGAGAAAAACCTCGTGATTGCCTACCTTGCGGAATCAAGCGCATACACGCGTTATAATTTTTACGCCCAGCAGGCCGACAAGGAAGAATACTTCCCAATCGGGCAGGTATTCCGCGACACAGCAGACAACGAGATGCACCACGCCAAAGTTTTCTTCAAATTCCTGGAAGGAGGCTCTGTAAACGTACCGATGGACGCTGACGCAGGAATTATCGGCGACACCTCCACCAACCTGGAAATCGCCGCCAAGGAGGAAATCGCCGAGGGAGTGCAGCTCTATGCCAACGCTGCGAAAGTGGCCGACGAAGAGGGATTCCCCGAAATCGCCTCGCATTTCCGCCATATCGCCCAGATCGAGCAGCGCCACCACGACCGCTTCGTCCATTATCTTGAGCAGGTGAAGGCCGGAACCGTCTGGAAGAGAGAGAAACCGATCAAATGGCAGTGCCTGGTGTGCGGCTACGTCTACGAAGGGACCGAGCCTCCTAAGGTCTGCCCCGCCTGCGACCATCCCTACCAGCACTATATGGCCCTCGACTACGAAGAATAAATACTATATCCTCTATAAGATTCCTCGATTTCGGGGACTGTCCTTTTTGGGGCAGTTCCCGTTACTTTATTCAGCCGCGGAACAAATCTGGATTCGCGGTAAATGTTGAAAACTTTCGTGGAGCGGTTAGGGTCATTCTTGGAGAAAATAGCTAACTTCGCCGCAAAGAAACCCTGACACTAAAGATGAACCGCAAAGGCAAACTATATTTCCGTTACGGCACAATGGGATCGGCGAAGACCGCCCTCCTCCTGACCACCGCGTACAACTTTGAAGAGCGCAAGATGCGCTATATGTGCATGAAACCGGCAACAGACACCCGCGACATGCGCAACGTGATACGCTCCCGCCTCGGCATCGAGCGCGAATGTACGTGGATTTACCCCGAAACAGACCTTTACGAGTTCGCCCGCGAGAAATTCACCAGCGAGGGGGTCGTGGTCGACTGGATTCTGATTGACGAGGCCCAGTTCCTTTCCGCCCCTCAGGTAGACCAGCTTTCGCGGATTGTCGACGATTTCGGTTCCAACGTTATTTGTTACGGGCTCCGCACCGATTTCCAGACCAATCTTTTCGAAGGGTCGAAACGCCTTTTTGAAATCGCTGATACCATAGACGAGATAAAATCAACCTGCACTTGCGGCCACAAGACAATCGTCAACGCCCGTATTGACGCTAACGGTGACATCGTCAGCGAGGGCGCGCAGGTGGAAATCGGAGGGGATGACCGCTATATCGCCGTCTGCCGCAAATGCTGGCGCAACCGCCGCATCGCCAAAGCAGCGTCCCTCTCGCTCCCCTTCCCGGCTGAAGCAGAGGCACTCCAACCTCAGGAATAACATATTCGACGGCAGACAGCCGCCTGCGCCCGGGTCTGAAAGCGCATCACGAGTCAGGCCGGCATTTAGCAATGGAGCAAGGCTTGATGAATACCAAACAATCCGGCCTATTTACTTCCACACCCACTTTCCGGGAGCGCGCCATGAACTTTTGAGGCGATAATTTGGTTAATTAAGAAAAATGCCGTAATTTTGCGGGAAATTCAATGCCGCTTAATCAGATTAATTCAACCGCGGCCGGGTTTCCCTCTCATCACAGCACAACCCCCTCTCCCCTCTCCTCCCGTTTTCCCCATCAACAAACAACATCAGAATCCGCAGTGCGATCAGTGTCGGTTCCTCCCGATAGAAGCATACGACTGCTGTGCGCGACCTAAAAGCGGGTATTAAATCAGACCAGAATTAATTAGGCCGATTAGGCATCGGCGATTCCCCCATACATTGGATATATTCCCCGAACAAGGGGCTCACAGCCCTGAATCCCTACAACATAAGATGTACAATATCTCGGAATTGCAAAACATGGCCGACGACCAGCTCTCCAACGTGGCCAAAGAAGTGGGACTGAAAAAAATCAGTCTCGCCGACAAAGAACAGCTTATTTACCAGATACTTGACCAGCAGGCTATAACCCTGTCGGCCAACGCCGAACCCGCGGAAAAGAAACGCCGCGGCAGGAAACCAAAGAACGAACAAGCCGCGGATGCTCCGACAAACGCGGCCCAACCCGAAGCACAGCAGAAAAAGCGCGGCCGCAAGCCTAAGAACCAGCCCGCCGAGACAGAGGCTCCCGCTGCCGAACCGACAACACCGGTAGAAAACGCCGCACAGGAAGCCGCCGCTCCCGAAGCGGATAAGCAGCAGAAAAAGCGCGGCCGCAAGCCTAAGGCACAGCAGACTTCCGAGCAGGGAGCATCTGACGCTCCCGCGGTAGCTGAAAACCAAACGCCGGACGCCGCTCAGGACGCAAACCAAACGGATAAGGCCCCCAAGGATGACGAGCCCAAAGCCGAAACGGATTCCTCTGCCGAAGCACCAAAGACCGACAAAGCCCAGCAGCGCAACGAGCGATTCCAGAATAACCGACAGAACAAATTCCAGCAGAAAGGCCAGCGCGTCTTCACCCCGCGCGACCAACAGTCCACCCAGCAGTCCGCCGGCAACGAGGAAGGAGAGCTGACATCTTCCGCTGACGAAGCGCTCCCGAAACAGGGTGGCGAGGAACAGCGCCTCGAAGAAAGTGCGGAATCCCAGCGGCCGCGACAGAACCCTCCCGGAGTATTCGGCCGCAATGTCGACGAATCCTTCGGCTCTTTCTTTCCCCGTATGGGTGGCCGAGGATTCACGCCGCGCAACAACCGCGACAACCAGCATCAGCAACAGCACCAGCAGACGCAGGATTTCGTTCCCGAACCGATTACCATACGCGAACCGGGAGCGCAGAAGCAAGTCCAGGAGCCCAAGAACAAGAAAGGGAAGAAGCAGAAAATGCAACAGCAGCAGAAGATGCCGCTCTACAATTTCGACAACTTCATAGAAGCCTCCGGGGTGCTCGAAGTGATGCCAGAGGGTTACGGCTTCCTCCGCTCCAGCGACTTCAACTACCTCGCGTCGCCCGACGACATCTATGTCACCCAGGCCCAGATCAAGAACTACGGACTGAAGCCCGGCGACGTGGTCGAATGCACGATCGCGCCTCCGCGCGAAGGGGAAAAATATTTCCCGATGACCGAAGCTCTCCGTATCAACGGACGCACACCTGACTTCATCCGCGACCGCGTGCCCTTCGAGCACCTCACCCCGCTCTTCCCCGATGAAAAATTCAATATTACCGGCGGAAAACATTCAAACAACCTCTCCACCCGCGTTGTCGACATGTTCTCCCCTATCGGCAAAGGACAGCGCGCCCTTATTGTCGCTCCTCCGAAAACAGGTAAGACCATCCTGCTCAAGGACATCGCCAACGCCATCGCCGAAAACCACCCCGAGGTCTACATAATGATTCTCCTCATCGACGAGCGTCCCGAGGAGGTTACAGACATGAGCCGTTCGGTAAACGCCGAAGTCATAGCCTCGACATTCGACGAGCCGGCCGACCGCCATGTGAAAATCGCCGGCATCGTGCTTGAGAAAGCGAAACGAATGGTAGAGTGCGGCCACGACGTCGTCATCCTGCTCGATTCCATCACGCGACTCGCCCGCGCCTACAACACAGCGCAGCCCGCGTCGGGCAAAATCCTCTCCGGCGGCGTCGACGCCAACGCGCTTCAGAAGCCCAAGCGCTTCTTCGGCGCGGCCCGAAACATCGAAGGGGGCGGCTCGCTTACAATAATCGCGACAGCCCTGACCGAAACCTCTTCAAAGATGGACGAGGTCATCTTCGAGGAATTCAAGGGAACGGGCAACATGGAGCTGCAACTCGACCGCAACCTGTCCAACAAACGTATCTTCCCGGCAGTCGACATCATGGCCTCCTCCACCCGCCGCGACGACCTGCTGCTCCGCGAGGAAACGCTCAACCGCATGTGGATTCTCCGCCGATTCCTTTCCGACCGCAACTCTATCGAAGCGATGGAGTTCATCAAAGAACGCATGGAGCGCACTACCGACAACGACGAACTGCTCCGCACCATGGGTGACTAACCCACACACTGCGCACCATACAGAAAGCGCTGTGCCACAAGTTCCTATGGCACAGCGCTTTTTCGTATGCATACCCGGCACTAAACCGGTACGGGAAGGGTCGACAGGCGCTTTTCGAGTTCGGTAGAACTTAGGCGGGTCGACAGCTTGCCGCGGTGGGCGACGGATATGTTTCCCGTCTCTTCTGAAACGACTATGGCGAATGCGTCGGTCGCCTGCGAAATGCCGAGCGCGGAACGATGGCGCAGCCCAAGCGAACGGGGCACGTTGGTGTCGTGGCTGACAGGGAGGATACAGCCGGCCGACTTGATACGCCCCCCCGCGATAATCATCGCTCCGTCGTGGAGCGGAGAGTTTTTGAAAAAGATATTCTCTATAAGGCGAGAATTGATTTCGGCGTCGATCATGTCGCCCGACTTCTCATAAGACTCCAACGGCACATCCTGCTCGATCACTATTAGGGCGCCGGTCTTGCTCTTCGACATCGACATGCAGGCGTAGACAATCGGCATAACCCTCGCATGCATCTCCTGTTCCGAAGCGGCGCTATCCTTCCGATGATGGAACAAGCTTGTCAGGAATTTCCATCGTTTTTTCGACCCAAGCTCGACCAGGAACCGCTTGATCTGCTCCTGGAAGATAATCACCAGCACGAGAAGGCCGATGCTCATGAACTTGTCAAGAATTGTGCCGATCAGCCGCATCCCCAGGATTTCCGAGGCTACGACCCATACCATTATGAACGCGAGAACTCCATAAAAGATATTGATGGTGCCGGACTCCTTCATTATCTTATAGAGATAATAAAGCATCACGGCGACAATCGTAATGTCAAATATATCCTTTATGCCGAACGATCCTATCATATTCTTAAAGATTTCCGCGGATTCTTAAAAAGTTACGCGGGCCTCGTCAAAAAGCTCCCATACTTTCACTGCCTGTACAGCCTCGGCCACATCGTGGACCCGAAGAATCGAAGCGCCCCCCTCCAACGCAAGCACGTTAAGAGCCGTCGTACCCGGCAGAGCCTCAGCCGGAGTTATACCCAGGCTTTTATAAATCATGGACTTGCGCGACACGCCTACGAGCATCGGCCTGCCCAACAACCGCTCCAGACCGGGGAGAGCCGCCATTAGTTCATAATTCTGTCCGGCAGTCTTGGCAAATCCGAAACCGGGGTCAACGATAACATCCGACACTCCGCGGAGCGACAGCTCACGCAGTTTTCCAGACAGCTCCGCAGCCACTCCGGCCACGACACCCTGCGGGTAATCAGTCAGCCGGGTCATACTATCGGGAGTGCCGCGCATATGCATAAGTATGTAAGGGACACTGAGAGAGGCCACAGTGTCGAACATCTTATTGTCAAGGAGTCCGCCGCTTACATCGTTTATTATATCAGCGCTCATATTCAGCACTCCCTCCCGGGCGACTTCCGAACGGAACGTATCAATTGACACAGGAATATCCGAGGACAGCTCTCTGACAGCGCCGACCCCCGTCTCAATCCGGCGCAGTTCCTCCTGTACCGAAACGACCTCAGCCCCCGGACGGGTCGAATAACCACCGACATCAATAATATCGGCGCCTTGCTCCAACAGCTCGGCAGCACGCCGGCGTATGTCGTCAGAAGCACAGAGAGGTGTACGCGAACCGGGATAAAACGAGTCAGGAGTAACATTCAATATCCCCATCACAAGAGGATGGTCAACATCGAATATCCGGCCGCGCAGGTTTAGAGAAAATCGTTTCATAGAGCGCAAATTTAAGAAAAATCCATCACCCGCGCAAGCCGTGGGCCGGACCTTTATTCAACTCCAACATAATAGCTCTTCAATCTGTTATATAATAAAAGATAAGGCAATGAAGAGCACGTTAGACGTTTTGCTCAGTCTCCAACTGTTCAGCGGGG
Organism: uncultured Muribaculaceae bacterium; assembly: GCA_910585755.1. Lineage (GTDB taxonomy): Bacteria > Bacteroidota > Bacteroidia > Bacteroidales > Muribaculaceae > UBA7173. The sequence continues at coordinate 35,091 of CAJUFH010000013.1, forward strand.
CAAGCACACAGAAAATCCAGCAAATTGTTGGGAAACACAAGTTTCACTTTCTGAAATATACCGACGGAGAACAAATGATCGCCGCCGGAGACCCGTGTACCCATCTCCGGTTCGTCATCTCCGGCCAGGTGAGAAGTGCCATTGAAAGCCAGGACGGCCGCATAAAGGTCTCGCAGACCATTTCCTCCCCCAACGTGATTGCCCCGGATTTCTTTTTCGGCCGCACGACTACCTACCCCTGTTCCGTGAAAGCACTCGGAACAGCAGGAATGGTTGACATCGAAAAAAGCGAATACTTGAAAATAATCGAAAGCGACCCGGTATTCCTGTTCAATTTCCTGAATCTTCTTTCGGTCGACGCGCAACAGGGATTACAGGGAGTGATGTGCCTTACGTCAGGCGACCTGCGCAAACGCATAGCCTACTGGATTCTCGCCCTTACTCAGAGAGGGGGCACCGATATAGAAATGGAATGTAAGCAGCGCGACCTCTACACTGTTTTCGGCGTCCCCCGCCAATCCCTGATTGCGGCCCTTACCGATATGCGGCTTAACGGAGCCATTACTTTCTCGCCCGGTTTAATCAAGGTCGAATCACGGGAAGAGTTGGTCAAAATGCTGGAAGAATAGCCATATTATCGCCAGAATGATGCTATATTTGGTTATAACACTATCTATATTATTAGCTTTTCAAATATCGTTAATACTTTGTTGTATTGCATTTTAACGACTATATTTTTCTATATATGTCTATATCGAGCAAATATTGGTGCCCGAGGTAGTTGACAAAGCCTCCGCGGCGCGCTAACTTTGCAACCGAAAACAAAACGGAAGCGCCGGGAAACCGGCCTCCGCAACAGACATGATTGGATTAAAGACAAAAGGATTTGTTTGATTTAAGGAATTAGTTTTTAGGGTTAGTATTAAAAATCAGATTGTGCTCAATGAAGCACCAATGTTATTAATCGTGTTTTATGTTAGGTTTGTTACCCGGCAGTAGCGACAGATTACACCGGGAAAAGAACAAAGGGCGCTCTGGGAAGAGTGCCCTTTTCTTTTGAACAAACAAAACGCAAAGGATGTTATTCAGTCAAAAGGCAGCTTAGTTACGAGGGTTAATAATTAAGATGTATCAGCTCATACACCCTGCACGGCTACTTTTTATGAGAGAAACTAATGATTTGTAAACTTAATTGCTCAAAGAAATGAAAAGAAATCTTCTTTACGTTGCAGCTACGTGTGCTTGCGGTCTTTTCGCTACCGCAACAGCTAACGCCCAAGAAGCAGTAGTAGTCGAGGAAGAGTCTGTAAGCGTGGTAGATGTAGCAAACTGCAAGACCCATTACAGCGTCGACAAAGGTGACAACTGGTTTATCCAGTTAGGCGCGGGTATCGATGTTCCCGTATTCGAGAACGAGCTCGCGGGAGGCAAGGATCCCAAACGCCACATCACCGCGACCTACAACCTCGGCGTAGGCCGATGGTTCTCCCCCTATCTCGGATTCCGCCTGAGCGCGTACTACGGCGCCTGGCACTGGGATAACGTGAACTTCTCGAAGGCCCAGATGGCAAACCTGAACCTTGACTTCATGTGGGATATGTGCAACTCGCTCGGCGGAGTGAACGCCAGCCGTCCCGTAAGCGTAATTCCGTTCGTCGGTCTCGGCGGTACCTACGTATGGGACATCAAGAGCGAGGGACGCAATATAATGAAGAAGGACGGCGGGACCCGCTCGCGCGAATGGCTCCTCCCCGTATCGGCCGGTATCCAGTTCCGCTTCCGTCTCTGCCGTTATGTTGACTTCTTCCTCGAAGGCCGCGCCTCGTTCTACGGCGACAACGCCAACGGATGCGCCTACGACAAGTCCATCGACATCAACGTACAGGCAATCGGCGGCTTCTCATTCAACCTCGGCGGCGTGAACTACAACGCTTACAACGAGTGCAAGGACCTGGCTTACATCAACTCGCTCAACAACCAGGTTAACGGTCTCCGCGGCGAACTCGCAGCGACTGCGGCAGCCCTCGCGGCAGCACAGGCTCAGCTCCCCTGCCCCGAAGTCAAGGAATCTCCCGCTCCCGCAAAGGTTTACGCTCCTATGATGTCGACCGTCCGCTTCACAATCAACTCCGCGAAGATTTCCGACGAGGAGATGGTCAACGTCTACAACACCGCCGAATACCTCAAGAGCAATCCTGACGTGAACGTAGTAATCAAGGGCTACGCCGACAAGGACACCGGTACTGCCGAGTACAACCAGGAACTCTCCGGCCGCCGCGCCCAGGCTGTCTACGACACCCTCACCAAGACCTACGGCATCAACTCCAACCGTCTGAGCATCGACGCCGAGGGCAGCGCTACCCAGCCTTACGACACCAATGACTGGAACCGTATCGTAATCTTCGTGCCCGGTAACTGATAATCTTCATAGAAAACCTGAAAAAGGTAACTAAGCACTATTGCTCTCAATAACCCGGAGCCGCGCCCCCAACCAGGGCGCGGCTTTTATTTTATGGCGAATGAATGTAATTGGGGAATTTTGGCGTAAATTCGCGGTGAAATGAAAAGTTACAGACTCGAATTCGATGGTTTGAAGCCGGCGCTCGACATCCCGTCCGACGGCTCGCCAGTCATAATAGCCGGCCCCTGCGGGGCTGAATCCCGCGAACAGGTCGTGGAGACCGCCGAAGCGCTCGCCGGAGCCGGGATAAACGTGTTCCGCTGCGGGCTCTGGAAACCTCGCACAATGCCCGGATGCTTCGAGGGGGTCGGCGAGACCGGCCTCCCATGGCTCGTTGAGGCAGGAAAACGCACCGGGATGCTCACAGCGACTGAAGTAGCCACTCCGGCCCACCTGCGGGCAGCCCTCGACGCGGGGATTGACATTCTTTGGATCGGCGCGCGCACGACTGTAAACCCGTTTCTCGTCCAGGAAATCGCCGACGAGGCATCTATATATGTAGCCAACGGGCGCGATGTGAGGTTCCTCGTAAAAAACCCCGTCAATCCCGACGTAGACCTGTGGATAGGCGCCATACAAAGGCTATACAACGCTGGAGTGCGCCGTATCTCCGCCGTCCACCGCGGCTTTTCAGCCTATGGGGCAAAGAGTTACCGCAATCCGCCGCAATGGCCCGTGCCCGTCGAACTCGGCCGCAGAATAAAAGGAATCCAGATTCTTTGCGACCCGAGCCATATCGGGGGAAAAAGGGAACTCGTGGAACCTCTCGCCAAAGAGGCGTTACGGATGGGGTTCGACGGGCTTATTATCGAAAGCCACCGCGACCCCGACGCTGCCCTCAGCGACGCGCGACAGCAGCTCACCCCCGCGGCCCTCTCCGCAATTCTCGGCCGACTACGCAAGACCCAGGCCTCGAATACGTCTGACTCAGGCAACGACTCCGCCGAGCTATCGGCGCTCCGCGAGCAAATCGACCGCGTCGATGACTCTCTGATGGAACTTTTGTCGCAGCGTATGGGCATCGCCCGCGCCATCGGGGAGCTGAAAGAGCGCAACAATATGCCGGTACTGCAGCCCGAACGCTACGACTCACTGATTACCGGCCGGGTAAACACTGCCGAAGCCCTGGGCCTCAGTCCCGACTTCGTCAGGAAACTCCTGGGGGTAATCCACGAGGAGTCGCTCCGCCAGCAGCTCCATAAATAATTCTCGGCTGGTCTAATTCATAGTTGAATTGCCGCCAAGCGGACCAAGTCCCGGAAAATTCGTATATTTGTCGGAATAAACGACGTAAAGATGGAAAACAAGTCATTTCTTGCTGCGGTGGCACAACGCGCCGCGATTGACAATCCCCTGGCATCCAAGCTGACAGAAGCGTTGTCGGCAATCATAGCCGAAAGTGCGGCCAACTACTGCCGGGTGGCTATTCCCGGCTTCGGCACATTCGCCGGGACCAAGCGCGACGAGGAGATTGTCGAAAACCCGCAAACCGGGAAAATGCTGCTTATGCCTCCATCCTTGCGCCTTGAATTTTTCCCCTCCTCTATGCTGAAAAAAGCGATGAAAGGGGGTGCGTTATGAGCGATAACGTCCTTATTCCTAACGCTATGCCACTCCCGGCCCTGGTTGCCGCGCTCGCGGAGAGATGCGGTGTCGGCGAAAACATCGCCGAAGCCTATGTGTCAGCCTTGACGGAAACCGTCGTCAACGCCCTGCGCTCCGACAGCATCGTGAAAATAAAAGGCATAGGCATTTTCCGAAGCGACCGCACAGGCAACATAACTTTCGAAGCGGACGCAACGCTGGCCGACTTAATCAACGCCCCGTTCTCTATTTTCGAGCCTGTTGAGATTGACGGCACGGAATTTGAGGCTGAAACAATTCAGGCTGAAACCGAGGTCGCATCCGCGCCGGAACCGCCCATTCTGCCCGCAATCCCCGCCGGAGAGGAGCAGATCGCGGAAAAGGACGACACTCCTGAAGAAACGGAGAACTCCGGGGAAAAGCCGCTTGGCGAAACCAAGGAGGAAGAGCTGATTGTCGAACCCAGGGAGGAAGAGCCTGTTATCGAATCCGAGGAGGAACCGATTGCCTCAGAAGACAATTCCGAAGAGCCTCCAGCAACATCTGAAGAATTGAATGCCGAACCGGAAGAATATCCTGCCGAACCGGAGGCTACTTATGCGCCCGAGCCGCGAGTGGTAAAGGTGGTGGTGCGCGAGCACCCCTGGCTCACAGGGATTCTCGCCGGTATCGCCGGCATACTTATCGGCCTGGTAGCCGGGTATTTCCTCTATCCTCACTTAAACCTTAACGGGGTCCGGAATGTTGAATTAACAGCCGGGAATGTCAACCTGACAGAAGATCCCGCTTTGCGAGAGAGCGAAAGCGAGCCCGGCGCCGATGCTGATTCAATCGCAACGGAACAGGAGCGTGTCGTCGAAACCGCTGACTCAACCGTGCGGCCGGACGACATGACAGAAGCCGCTGCACCGGCAACAACCGCTCCTGTTATCTACGACACTATCCGCGGCAACCGCTATCTGACGACAATGGCCCGTCAGCATTACGGGCGCAAGATATTCTGGGTCTACATCTACGAAGAAAACAAATCCGTCATCTCAGACCCCGACAACATCGCCCCGAACACGATCGTAGTCATCCCTCCGGCGGAAAAATACGGCATCAAGGCAGGAGACAAAATATCGGAGCAAGCCGCAGAGCGAAAGGCAGTTGAAATTATAGGCGATAACAGCTAAAAATGCTTAAATCTTAATAGTGGTTCATACTTGATAGACAAAATTAACAATTCGTTTTAACGTTTTAGCAGGCTAAATCCATACTTTTGCATCACCGATCGGACGCGGCAGACTCTCTCCTCCAACGTCAGCAATGAAACCAAAGGAGTCAGCCGCCCGTTCATCACATCCGAAAAACAGAAAATACAGAATACCCAACACAAAGAAACCATTTTATGAGTGACTCGGTAAACATCAGAGAGTTAAACGACCTGGTTGCAAGCAAGAACAACTTCGTCAACCTTATCACGCGGGGTATGGACCAGACCATCGTCGGCCAGAAGCACCTCGTTGAGTCGCTGCTCATAGCTCTGCTTTCCAACGGCCACGTCCTGCTGGAAGGTGTCCCCGGTCTGGCAAAAACCCTCGCCATCAAGACCCTCGCCCAGCTTATCGACGCGAAATACAGCCGCATACAGTTTACCCCGGACCTTCTCCCGGCCGACGTAATCGGCACAATGGTCTACAGCGTCAAGTCGGAACAGTTCCAGATCAAGCGCGGACCTATATTCGCCAACTTCGTGCTGGCCGACGAAATCAACCGCGCACCCGCAAAAGTGCAGTCAGCCCTTCTCGAGGCGATGCAGGAGCGGCAGGTAACCATCGGCGACAAGACATTCGGCCTCGACGAGCCCTTCCTCGTAATGGCCACCCAGAACCCTATCGAGCAGGAAGGCACCTATTCCCTCCCCGAGGCGCAGGTCGACCGCTTCCTCCTCAAAGTCGTGATTGGCTACCCCAGCCGCGAGGAGGAGAAGCTGATTATCCGCCAGAATATCTCCAACCAGAAAACCGAGGTACGCCCGCTTCTCAAGCCCGAGGAAATCATCGAGGCACAGAAGATTGTCGAGCAAATCTATATCGACGAGAAAATCGAGCGTTACATCGTCGACATCGTCTTCGCGACCCGCTTCCCCGCCGACTACGGCCTGGCCGACCTCCAGAGCATCATCGCGTTCGGAGCATCGCCCCGCGCATCGATCTCCCTGGCCCGCGCAGCCCGCTCCTACGCCTTCCTGCGTCAGCGCGGCTACGTCATCCCCGAGGATGTCCGCGCCGTGTGCCACGACGTCCTCCGCCACCGCATCGGCCTGACCTACGAGGCTGAAGCCAACAACATCACCTCCGACGAGATAATCTCTGAAATCCTCGACAAGGTAGTCGTACCCTGATTCCGCTGTTATCCGAAAACCCTATGGATGCCAAAGACCTCCTGAAAAAAGTCAGGAAAATAGAAATCAAGACGCGCGGCCTCTCGCAGAACATCTTCGCGGGCGAGTATCACTCGGCCTTCAAGGGTCGCGGCATGACTTTCTCCGAGGTCAGGGAATATCAGTACGGCGACGACATCCGCGACATCGACTGGAACGTCACCGCGCGCCACAACCGTCCGTATGTCAAGGTCTACGAAGAGGAACGCGAGCTGACCGTAATGCTCCTTGTCGACGTCAGCGGCTCGCGGCTTTTCGGTGCCGTCGGGCAGGAGAAACGCGAGATGATTGCCGAAATCGCCGCGACACTTGCCTTCTCGGCGATTCAGAACAACGACAAAATCGGCGTCATATTCTTCTCCGACAAAATCGAGAAATTCATCCCCCCGAAGAAAGGGCGCAAGCACATCCTCTTCATAATCAGAGAGCTGATTGACTTCACGCCGGAAAGCAAGGGGACCGACATCTCGATGGTGCTCCGCTACTTCACCGACGCCCTCAAAAAGCGCTGCACGACGTTCCTTATCTCCGACTTCATCGACGGCAACGACTATTACAAGGCCCTGTCGATCGCGTCGAACAAGCACGATGTCTTCGGGGTGCAGGTCTACGACAAACGCGACGCGTCGCTCCCCGACGTCGGGCTGATGCGCGTCAGCGACCTCGAGACAGGAGCCGACCGATGGGTCGACACCTCCTCTAAAAAGGTCCGCGACGAATACGGGCGCTGGTGGTACGGCCGCCAACAGACTATGTCGGACACGCTGAAACGCTGCCGGGTAAACTTCTGCTCGATTCCGACCGACGAGGACTACGTCGTAGCGCTGATGGGACTCTTCAAGCGCCGATAGCACCCCTAACCTCCAAACAAGAATTATAGCTGACCTACACGCATAAACACCATATGTCTGGAAACAAACTGACAGCATCAATAATCCTCGCGCTTGCGTCGGTGCTTTCCGTCGGCCACGCGTCAGCAGCACCCGCCGTGAAAGTCAAGGCAACGATTGACTCAGCCCAGATGCTGATGGGCAACGTCACAGCCGTGCGGTTCGACATCGTCGACAAAGCCGGAGCCGCGTCGCAGCTCGTGTTCGATAAAAACGCGATGCCCGCCGAAGTCGAACCGGTCGACTGGGTCGCCGGAGACACCACTGACCTCGGCAACGGTCTCGTCGAGATAAAACGGGCGCTACTGGTGCAGTCGTTCGATTCCGGGGTCTACACAATCCCCCCGTTCCTCCTTATCACGGGGCCTGACACTGTCCGCACCAACCCGCTGACGCTGAAAGTAATCCCTGCCGACGTGAGCAAGCTGGAGGATATCCACCCCCTCGCTTCAACGGCTGAGTTCGAGAGCAAATGGTACGACTTCCTGCCCGACTGGCTGACTGACTACTGGCTCTGGATACTTCTCTCGCTTATCGTTATCGCGGGCGGTATATGCGCCTACCTGATTCTCACGAAGAAGGTGGCTGTCAACATTCTACCTCAGAAAAAGCGCCTCCCCCCCTACGAAATCGCCATGCAGAAGATGCAGGCCCTCCGCGAGGCCCAGCTTTGCGAGCACGGACAGGAGAAGGAGTTCTACACCACTCTTATCGACATTCTCCGCGAATACCTGCAATACCGCTTCGGCATAAACGCGATGGAAATGACCTCGTCGCAGATTGTCAAGGCCTTATCCAAGAACGACGACACCCGTCTTCCGGGCGAGTATATGAAGAAAGTAGTGGAAATCGCCGATTTCGTCAAGTTCGCAAAGGTACGCCCGCTCCCCGACGACAACGTCCGCTCGTTCAACAACGCCATGCGGTTTATCGAAGAGACAAAACCCGCTCCCGAACCCGATGCAGAAGCCGACGCACCGAAAGCCGGGCCGACAGAGACTCCCGCAAAGAAGGATACTAAAACTGAATCTGTTAACGATTAAGATATGACGCAATTCGCACATCCGGGGCTGCTATGGCTGCTACTGCTGCTCGTACCGCTGATCGCGTGGTATGTGTGGAAACAGCGCAATGCCAACGCCTCGCTGTCAATGTCGACCCTCGCGCCTTTCGCCCGTCTCGGGCGACCGATGCGGCAATACGCGATGCACGGAGCGTTCGCCCTGCGTTTGCTGGCCCTCGCGTGCCTGATCGTGGTGCTCGCCCGCCCTCAGACCCGCGACTCCTGGCGCACAGCCAAAACCGAAGGCACCGATATGGTAATCGCCCTCGACATATCGTCGAGCATGCTCGCGAGGGATTTCAAGCCCGACAGGCTTGAGGCCGCGAAAAAGATAGCCTCCAAGTTCGTCAACTCCCGCGAGAACGACAACATGGGCCTGGTCGTGTTCGCCGGGGAAGCGTTCTCCGCCGTCCCGATGACCACTGACCGCGCCGCCCTCGCGAACTATATCGAAGCCCTCAACCGGGAAATGCTCGAGGACGGCACCGCGATCGGCGACGGCCTCGCGACCTCCATCAACCGTATCAAGGAAGGCAAGGCCAAGAGCAAGAGCATAATCCTCCTGACCGACGGCTCTAACAACACCGGAATAGTCGCCCCCCTTACCGCTGCCGAAATCGCCCACAAAATGGGTATCAAGGTTTACACTATCGGCATCGGCACGAACGGCACCGCGCCCTACCCCCAGGTAAACATGTTCGGCCGTATCGAATATGTCCCCCAGCCCGTCGTAATCGACGAGACCACCCTCAAGCAGATCGCGTCAATCACCGGCGGCAAATATTTCAGAGCCACAGGCAACAAGGTGCTCGCCGAAGTATTCGCCGAAATCGACAAACTCGAGAAAACAGAACTTGACGTGCGCCATTTCTCCCATACGGAAGACAACTACATGCCGTGGGCGCTCGCAGCCCTGGCGCTGTTCCTCCTCGAGCTCGTTCTACGTCAAACCTATTTGCGCTCCATCCCATGACCTTCGCCTATCCATATCTGCTATACCTGCTGTTCCTCGTGCCGGCGCTGTTCGGGCTATGGTACTGGAGCCGTCTGGCGCGCCGCCGCAAGCTGCGCCGTTTCGGCAATCCGGCCGAACTGGAACACCTCATGCCTGACGCGTCGAAATACAAACCCGCGATAAAAATCACACTCCAGCTCCTGGCCCTCGCATGCCTTATAATCGCGGTTGCGCGCCCGCGGGCCGGAGAGCGCGAGGAGGTCGAGAATACCCAGGGAATCGAGGTAATGATCGCCTTCGACGTCTCCCGTTCGATGCTGGCATCCTCTACGGACGACCCCGGGGGCATTTCCCGTATCCAGCGTGCGAAATTCATCCTCAACCGGTTGATTGACAAGCTGGACAACGACAAGGTCGGACTGATTGTGTTTGCCGGGGAAGCCTATACGCAGCTCCCGATTACGACCGATTTCATGTCGGCCCGGATGTATGTCGACGAGCTCTCGACCGACATGGTACCCACCCAGGGCACAGCGATTGGCGCGGCAATCAATATGTCGATAAACTCGTTCACCAACGACAAGGATATAAACAAGGCCATAATCGTAATCACCGACGGCGAGAACCACGAAGGAGACGCTATCGAAATGGCATCCTACGCCAAAAGTCTCGGCATAGAGGTCGATGTGATCGGAGTCGGTTCCCTGAAGGGTGCGCCGATACCCCTCGACGCCCGCCGCGGAGACTTCCTGAAGGACGAGACCGGCGCGCCGGTAACCACCGCCCTGAACGAGGCCGAAGCCCGCGAGATTGCCAAGGCCGGCGGAGGCGAGTATATAAACGGCTCGGGTAACAAGGCCGTTGACAGCCTCGTAGACCGACTCGACCAAATCAAGAAAAGCGACCTGCGCCACGTCACCTACAAATCGTCCGCGGAGCAGTTCCCCGTTTTCATATGGCTCGCACTGTTCTTCATCATTGTTGACACGATTGTTCTCCCCCGCAAGAGCGGCTGGCTGAAAAAGTACAACTTCTTCACCAAAACCCCGAACAAAAAATGACCGTTAAGCATCTACAAAACATACTCGCGCTGGCGCTCGCCGCGCTCCTTTCACTCTCCACCGCGTCGTGCGGGAGCGACAAGGATGATGCCGCCCCGGAAAAGCCCAGCTCGACCAAGCGCGAGCGAAACGCCATAAAGGAAGGAAACGAGCTTTACGGCAAACAGCGGTATGCCGAAGCCGAAATCAGCTACAAGAAGGCGCTCGAGGAGAATCCCGAAAACACCGCGGCCCAGTTCAACCTTGCCTCCTCCTATCTGAAGCAGCGCGGAGAGGACCTCGCCAACAAGGGGGACTCCCTGGTGCGCACGGCAGACGCCATGATGGGCAAACTCGGCCAGGCTCCCCAGCCGAAAATCGCGCAAAAAGCTTTTTACGACCGTGGCAACATCGCCTACAAAGCCGATGATTACGCAGCGGCTATCGAGCATTACAAGAACGCCCTCCGCCGTGACCCTTCCGACAACCAGGCGAGGGAAAACCTGCGTCTCGCCCAGCTTAAAAAGCAGGAACAGGACCAGAACAAAGATCAAAACAAGGACCAGAACCAGGATCAGAACCAGCAGAATCAGCAGGACCAACAGCAACAGCAGCAGGACCAACAGCAACAGGACCAGGATAAGGACCAGAACAAAGACCAGCAGAATCAGCAGAACCAGCAGCAACAGCAGCAGGACCAGCAGAAGCAGCAACAGCAACAACAGCAGCAACAGCAAGGGGGCCTGAGCGACGCCAACGCCAACCAAATCCTCAAAGCGATGGAGGACAAGGAGAACGGCACTCGCCGCAAGGTCGAACTGATGAAGCAGGACCAGGAAAAACGCGCGCAACGGCGCACGACCAACAAACCCTGGTAAACTCTCCCTCCACTGCCGCCGACAACGGCGACAACTATTTATTTGTGTTTGAATATGAAGAAGCTACTCATCATAATGACACTGTTGGCGGCGTGGATCGGAGCCGCCGCGCAGTCATTCAAGGTTGTGCCCCCCCGCAACGTGATTGCCGGGCAGCGCTTCCAGGTGACATTCCGTCTCACCAACGGCGAAGGGTCAGGCCTTAACGCACCGGCGATTACTGGCTGCAAGCTCCTCAGCCCCTCGCCCGGCGTAAGCACAATGCAGAGCTACCAGTATATCAACGGCCAGAGCACATCAACCTCTACCGTTGACTACACCTTCACATACCGCGCCGAGAAAGAGGGTACGTTCACCATCCCGGCCGCTTCAATCAATGTGGACGGCAAAAAGCTGACAACACAACCCGCGAAATTCACAATCCTCCCGGCAGACAAGGCTACCGCGCAAAACTCCGGCCAGGGAGGCGGCTATCCCCAGGTAAGCATCGAGGACGAGCAGTCGCAGAACGACACCTCCAAACCGATTTCCAAAGACGACATATTCGTACGCATAATCCTCAACAAGAGCCGCGCCTACGAGCAGGAGGCAATCGAGTGCGTCATCAAGCTCTACACCAAATACGAGCGTATCAACTCCTTCATGATGACCTCGCCCCCGACTTTCGACGGCTTCCTCATCGAGGAGGTCGACGCCCAGTCGATGCTCAACCAGGTCGAGCACTACAACGGCCAGAACTATATCACCGCCGTCCTCAAGCGATGCATCATATTCCCACAGAAGTCAGGCAAGCTGACAATCAACTCAGGCAAGTATGACCTTAGCGTCGTACAGCTCGAAAGGGTCTCCAACGGATGGTTCTACTCCGCGCGCCCGGTTGAGAAGAGCGTGCGGCTCCAGCCCTATACATCCACGGTAAACATCACCCCCCTCCCCGAACCCCGCCCCGCGGGCTTCACCAACGCCGTAGGGCGCTTCCAGTTCGACTCATCCCTGACGCCGCAGCAGTTGCGCACCGGCGAGGCGGCATCGCTGACATACGTTCTTACTGGAACGGGCAATATAAAGTACATCGATTTCCCCAAGCCTGAAATCCCCTCGGAGTTCGAGCAATACACTCCGAAGACCGACACCCGCGCCAGGGTCGCGGGCAACACCGTGACCGGCACAATGACGGTTGATTACACAGTCGTGCCACAGAGCGTCGGGGATTTCAAGATTCCCCGTCAGGAATTTGTATATTTCGACCCGGCTTCTGCAAAATACGTGACTTTGTCAACTGAGGGCTACAACGTAAGCGTAGCCAAAGGCTCCGGGACTACGATCAGCAACGAACAGCGCGAAATCGAAGCCAAGAATACCGACATACTCCATATCAAGACCGGCGACAAGGGCCTGAGCAAGGGCTATACCCCGGTAGTGCGCTTCTGGTGGTACTGGGCGTTGTTCGGCCTGATTCTCGCCGCGCTTATCGTGACATTCTTCGCCGCGTCGCGCCGCGACCGCCTGAACGCCGACATCGCCGGACGACGCAACGCCCGGGCCAACAAAGTAGCCCGCAAGCGCCTGAAGGCCGCGGAAGTGTTTATGAAGAACCGACAGAGCGACAAATTCTACGAGGAAACTCTCCGTGCGATGTGGGGATACCTTTCCGACAAGCTCAACATCCCGGCCTCGCAGCTCACGCGTGACAACATCGTGGCCCGGCTGACCTCGAAAGGCGTATCTCCCGAAATCGCCGACCGCGTAATAGCCATTCTCGACCAGTGCGAGATGGCCCGTTACACCCCCGACTCCTCCGCGGAAGCATCAGTCGAAGCGCTCTACAACGAAACGGCGGACACCATCAACGCCATTGAAAAGACGAAAATCGGTCGCTGACCCAACCACGCAGAACCATGAACAGAATAATAAACATATTCGCCGCCATAATTCTCAGCATTACAGCCGCGACCGCGGCGGAGCCGGAAACAGCCTACGACCAGCAGGCCGATTCGGCGTACACTGCCGATAATTTCGCTCTCGCGGAAGAGCTCTATCTGAAGGCCGCCCAAGAGCACGGCACCTCCTCAACCCTCTTCTACAACCTCGGCAACACATATTACCGCCAGGGAAACCTCGGCAAAGCGATCGTCTACTACGAACGAGCTCTTAAGCTCGACCCCTCCAACTCCGACGCCCGGACAAACCTGGAATTTGTCAAGGGAAAAATCGCCGACAAGGAGCCGGACAGCTCGTCGGTAATCGGCAAGGCGGTCGACAACATCTTAAACTCATTCCACGCCGACGCATGGGCCTGGATTGCCCTCGCTCTTTTCGCAATTTTCATCGGAGCGGCCGCGGCTTACCTCTTCTCCGAGGCCGTGCTTGTCAGAAAAACCGCCTTTTTCGGTGGTATGCTGGTGTTCGTGCTGACCGTTTGCGCCGTAGCGGTTTCCTTCGCTGCGGCCAACCGCGTCGAGTCTGACAAATACGCGATAATCCTTCCTCCCGCAGCCCAGCTTTCGACCTCTCCCCGCGAGGCACGTTCGCAAAGCGAGCAGGCGTTCCTCCTCCATGAAGGCACCAAGGTCGAAGTCATCGACTCGGTCAGCTCACCCGGCGAGGGAGGAAAATGGCTCGAAGTAAAGGTCCCGACTGGCGAGCGCGCATGGATCAAGTCAACCGATGTCGAACGCGTCTGACCCGCGCTCACCGGCATCAATCCCTGCCTGAGGAGCGTTTTTAACGCGGGCAAACAGAGGCGACTGATTTTTCCTTTGAGCCTTATTTTTTTGAAAGCTATGGCGTTATAATAGTTCATCGCCAATATGTGTTGTATAACACATAAAGAAAATTTGGAGTTAACAAAGATTCTTCATATTTTAGCTGAAAATAAATAACACGTTCAACTCTTAAATCATACTGTTATGACTAAGACAATCACCTTCAACGACCTGCGCCGCATCAAGGACGCCCTCCCCGACGGAGCGACCAGCCGCATTGCCGACAAGCTCAACATAACCGCACAGACCGTCCGCAACTACTTCGGCGGCTCAAACTATGAATTCGGCAAGAACTGCGGCCTCCACATAGAACCGGGCCCCGACGGCGGTATCGTGGTCCTCGACGACACCACCATCTACGACATGGCGGTAGAAATCCTCCAGGAAGAGGAAGCCAAGAAGGAAAAATAACCGACTGACATCCAGCGGCGGCCAGCCTGACTATCATAAGGCTTCTCGCCAAAAGCATACAAGGCGCGGCTTGACGCTTCATCGTTTGGAGCTTCTGCCGCGCCTAAACCATTAAAAAATTGGTCTCACCAACATCACCGCGCTAAAATGGACCGGTTCATCACACTCGCGATACATACCTACCCGAAGGCACTCCCGATCAAAACCCTGCTCGAAAGCGAGGGGGTCGAAGTCGAGCTGCACAACGTAGACCTCAACGACCCCAAAACAGCCCCGGGAGTGAGAATCAGAATTAGGGAATCTGACCTTCCCCTCGCGTTGCGACTCGTTGAGAACCGAGAGATTTTCGATGGTTCTATCGAGCAGACAGGCAAGCGCGAACGCCTGCTGCTCCTTCCCGTCGACTTCGCAGACCATTCCGAAAAGGCAGCGAAAATGGCTTTCCAGATTGCCCACGAGCTGGGGGCCGACGTGATACTGCTACACTCCATAATCCCTGTCGAGACCGCAAACACGTTCCAGCTTTCCGACACATACAAGTACGAAATCCCCGCCGACATCGAAGCCACAAGCCAGGAATTGTCGGATGCCCGCTCTATGATGAAACGATTCTGCGACACTCTGAAAGAGAAAATCAAAAGCGGCGAGATTCCTGCCGCCCGTTTTCGGAGCGAGGTACTCGAGGGGGTGCCGGAAGAGGTTATCGTGCAATATTCCCGCGACCACTCCCCCGCGATGATAGTTATGGGAACCCGCGGCGCTGACAAGAAGCAGTCAGAACTAATCGGAAGCGTTACGGCGGAAGTGCTTGACTCTTGCCGCGTACCCGTGTTCTCCGTGCCCGAAGACGCGGATTCCGACCTTCTCTCCCGCCTGCGGAAAATCGACTTCTTCTGCAACGGCGACCAGCAGGACATTCTCGCCATAGACTCGCTCCACAGAATGTTCCCGGCTACCAGACTGATTGTGCGGCTAATCCGCGTCCCGTCGCGCCGCGAACGCAAGGAACCGGCTGACGAGCAGACAGCCGAAACCGACCTTCTGCTTGAACCGCTGCTCCGCTACTGCCGAGAGCACTACCCCAACATCGTATTCTCCGCAACCACCATCAATCTCGCGGAATGTAATGAGGCCGACGTCGACCTTATCTGCGTCCCCAACAAGAAGCGCAACCTCTTCGCCCGAGTCTTCAACCCCTCCCTCGCCCACAAAATCCTCTTCCGCGCAGACATCCCGATGATCGTCATCCCCGTCTGACGCAATACCATCCATCTGGTACCAATAAAAGATTGAGGCCGCAAGCAGTGCTTGCGGCCTCGGTAGTGGCGAGAGGAGGACTCGAACCTCCGACCTTTGGGTTATGAGCCCAACGAGCTACCACTGCTCCATCTCGCGATATTTCGTGTCTCGCAGAAGCTCTTTCCGTTTGACGTGTGCAAAGGTAGGCACTTTTCGCGTTCCGGCCAAATTTTTAATGTTAAAATATATGAATTTAAAAATCCTTATTGACAATATCATTGTAAACAGCTAATTTCGCGTCATATAGATATAACGAATAATTATCATCTCAAACCAATAACAAGCGCTTCTCTAATGAACGAACTCAAGGTCGGCAATGTCAAACCCGCGATCAAAATCAGACACGCAAGGCTAAATCTGTTCTACGAAAGCACGCTTTTGAATTTCTTTCTCATCGGGCTCAGCCTCTCCATGATGCTCGCAAGATTCGATAAGGATTCTTATTTGCCGCTGATTTGCACGGGGATATTCGCCGTTATATTTATTTCATACTCCCTTTGGTTCTGGATTGGCAAGGCAAAAACAATCGCGACTGACCATTTCCTATCTGAAATTTCCGGCATATACCTTATATACTGCCTGATTGCCGGGACAATCAACAATCCCTCTCATTGGTGGCGGGATTTCGCCGTCATAGCCGCTATAACGATCTTGCTCGTGTATTGCCTACGCCTCGACCGCGCAAGAAGGGCCGAGAAACCAGAATGACAATATAGTCTCGGGGTAACATCAAAAGAGGTTGTCGCACAGTTTGCGACAACCTCTTTTGATGTGTTATGCGAATGAGTTTATTCAAGTTCCAGCGACGCGAGGATGAACGGGCCTACACCTTTCGCGTCGTTGTCGCGGACAGGTTCGGAAATGTAATACTCAAACGAACCGTTGCGGCGCTCCGATTTCCCGCCGCCAAGTCCGGCCACCGCGCAGCACTTCGTCAGCGAGATAGTTCCGTCGGGATTCGTAGTCACAAAGTTGTCAACGATTCCCTTGTAAGCCTTTAGGCCCGCGTCGCGGTAGTACGGCTCGAGAAGCCCGAGACGCGTCGCGCGGAGAAGGTTGTAGCAGAACATCGCGGAAGCCGTTGCTTCAAGGTAGTTACCCTCCCGGTCGGGAGAGTCGAGCACCTGGTACCACAGCCCGGTCGGCACGTCCTGGTACTTCAGCAGACCGTCAGCCACGGAATGAAGGAGTTTCACAAGTTCAGGGCGCTGCTTATGGTCCTGCGGCATCTGTTCGAGCACGTCTACCAGCGCCCAGAAGAACCAGCCTTCGGCGCGCCCCCAGGCATGGGCCGACTGACCGCTCTTTTTATCCGCCCAGAACATATTTTTCGATTCGTCCCAGGCGTGGCGGTAAAGCCCCGTCGCGGGATCGTAAGTGTGCTTGGCAACGGTAAGGAACTGCTTCGCTATATCGTCGTAAGCCTTCTTCTGCTCCTTCCCGGAAAGATACCCGTTGGCGTATTCAAGATAAAACGGAGTTCCCATGAAAAGGCCGTCGAGCCACATCTGGCTCGGATAAATCCGCTTGTGCCAGAAACCGCCCTCCTTCGTGCGCGGCTGCTTCCCGAACTGGGCGAAAAGCTGGTCCGCTGCTTTCTTGTATCTTTCTTCCCCCGTCTGACGGTATGCCTCGAGAAGGAGGGTACCGTTCTTGATGTCGTCGAGCTTGAAATCCTCCGGCTTGAAACGGCGGATTGTTCCGTCGGCCATAACGCAGGAGTCCATGTAAGAGAGCGCGTAAGCGTTTATCGAATCAACCTTGTATCGCTTCGCCACATCGAAGAAAGCGTCAAGCTCCGTACCTACCGAATATGACCAGTTCAGGCGTTTGGAATGGTCAACCTGCCAGCTCAGCGGGTTACGACGCATTTCCGAAAGAGTCATCTTCATCGATAGCGGAAGGTTCTCAATCGTCGGCTGGCCGTTTATGAACAGGTTTTCGAGGCGCACGTCAGCCGTTTTGCCGTTAATCGAATTAGCGCCGGTAGCCACGCCGTCGAAACGGCAGTTTTTCACCTCTATGTTATAGACATTGCATATGTCCTCGAACGCGTCGATTTTGACGCCGTATTTGCTCTTCTTGCAATTGACGTTCTCCAGGAACACGTTGCGCACAGTCGGGGCGAAGTCGCGGCGGCATGCCTCCTTTGACTCGTAGACCAGGTTGATTTTAAGCACGGCCTCGCGGCACTGGCCGACCTCGACGTTGCGGACAAACACATTCTCGATAATGCCGCCGCGGCAGGAGTTGGTCTTTATGCGTATCACGCGGTCCAGGTCGGGTGAGTCCATAACGCAGTTCTCGACGAACAGGTTGCGGTAGCCGCCGGAAATCTCGCTCCCGATCACTACTCCGCCGTGGCCGTTTTTCATCCGACAGTTTCTGACGATGATATTCTGCGAGGAGATATTCCAGGTACGGCCGTCGCGGTTACGCCCGCTCTTGATCGCGATGCAGTCATCCCCCGTATCGAAGTAGCAGTTCTCAATCAGCACGTTGTTGCAGGATTCCGGGTCGCATCCGTCGCCGTTGGGCCCGTCATTCTGGATATGCACGCCGCGCACCGTCAGATTATCGCACAGCAGGGGGTGGATTACCCAGAACGGCGAACGGAGCAGCGTCACGTCCTCGATAAGCACGTTCTTGCACTTAACCGGATTTACGAGCTGGGGTCTCATACCGTACCCGTCCCCCATCTTGCGCTGGTCGACGGGAACACCGGCCTCGTTCCATTCCATCAGTTTCGGGCGCCCGATGCGCTGGGAGATGATGCCTTCCTCCCATCCGAACTTCTTCGCGCCGCACATGCGCCACCAGTTCTCGTTGCGGGCCCCGCCGTCAATCGTTCCCTTGCCGGAGATGGCGATATTCTCCTCCCCGTAGGCATAAATCATCGGCTGGTAGTTCCAGCAGTCCATCCCCTCCCAGCGGGTGAGCACGAGCGGATATTCCTTCAGGTCGTCGGTAAAGAGAAGCGTCGCGCCCTCATCGAGATGCAGGTCAACGTTGCTTTTAAGGGTTATCGGGCCCGTCAGCCAGGTGCCGGCGGGGATGACAACCCGGCCTCCACCTTCCGACGAGCAGCGCTCAATCACGCTGTTAATCAGCTTTGTGTATAAAAATCCCTCTTTTTTGGACGGCTTGCCGTAGTCAAACAGCTTGTACTCCTTGTCTCGGAATTCAGGCGCCTTGACAGCCTTTTCCACCTGCGGATAGATGGTCGTCCAGGCTGTCGCCGGATCCTGCGCGGCCGCGGCCAACGCCATAATAAAGGCAGACGCGGCCAGTAAGAATTTACGCATGGTCAGATCAGGTTTCAGATTAGGTTAGTTGAACTATATAGATTCGGTCTCGCCGCGAATATACGAAAAAGATAGCGAAAACAATGCCACCGGCACACCCCGGAGTTTGAAAAGTTTGCTTTTGCCGATAATAATGCCTAATTTTGCATCACAACATGACACGAAACACTGAGTAACATCTGATCCATGACTTATCCTGCTTACTTTGTCGCCTTTGACCTGGGCGCGACAAGCGGCCGCACTATTCTTGCGGCGCTCCATAACGACGGGAAACTTACCACCGAGGAAATCAACCGCTTCCCCAACGCCATAATCAACGTCAACGGCTCGTCACACTGGAATATCTACTCTCTTTTCGAGCATATCAAGGACGGCTTGCGCCTGGTAGCACGCCGGGGGATACGCCCCGTATCCGTCGCGGTCGACACCTGGGGCGTCGACATCGCCTGCGTGGCCGCCGACGGCTCGCTCCTCGGACTCCCTGTCGCTTACCGCGACAAGCGTTTCCGCGACGAGAACACCGCCGGTTTCTTCGCCAACGCGATGGATGCCGACAAGCTCTACTCCATCACGGGCATACAGGTAATCAACTTCAACACTGTTTTCCAGCTTAACGCGCTGAAGGAAACCTCGGCGATGAAACACGCCGAGAAAATCGGCTTTGTGCCGGACATCATATCCTACCTGCTGACCGGCAAGCTCGTAACGGAATACACCATTGCGTCGACCGGAGCTATCGTCAACGCCCGTACACGCCAGCTCGCGCCTGAAATCATAGAGGCTGCCGGGGCTGACCCCGCGAAATTCGGCCCGCTGGTGGCTCCTGGAACGGAAATCGGCATCCTCCGTCCTGAAATCTGCGAACAGACCGGAATCGATCCGGTCCCGGTAATCGCTGTCGGAGGACACGACACGGCCTCCGCTGTCGCCGCGATTCCCGCCAAGGGGAGCGACTGGGCGTACCTCAGCAGCGGAACCTGGTCGCTGATGGGCATCGAAAGCGCCGAGCCTGTCGTTACAGAAAAATCTGCCGCCTATAACATAACGAACGAAGGTGGCGTCGAAGGCACAATCCGTGTGTTGAAGAACATCACCGGCATGTGGATTCTCGAGGAGTGTCTGAAGAGCTGGAAACGCCAGGGAACAGAATATACCTACCCCGAGCTCGTGGCTATGGCCGCCGCTTCCGAGCCGTTCAAATGCTTTATCGACCCCGACGACCCCGGTTTCGTAGCGCCGGCCGACATGCCGACGGCCATCATCGAGTTCTGCATGGCAACGGGACAGCCCGCGCCCGAAGGGCACGCCGAGATGGTAAGGTGCATTTTCGAGAGCCTCGCGCTGAAATACCGGGCCGTCCTCGGCCTCTTCCGGGAAGTCTCGGGACAGCCGGTCGACAAGCTGCACGTCATCGGCGGCGGCTCGCGCAACGCCCTGCTGAACCAGTTCACCGCTTCGGCCATCAATCTGCCCGTAATAGCCGGACCGGTAGAATGTACCGCCCTGGGCAACATCCTGATGCAGGCCCGCGCCGCTGGTTATGTCGATTCCCTCGACGCTCTCCGCGAAATCGTCGCGAAGAATGTCGAGACAACCCGCTTCGAGCCTGTCGACCCGCAGTTGTGGGACGAACCGGCCAACCGATTCAACAACCTCAGAAAGAAATAATCCCGAACAGTTTCTTAACTATCTATTCACATTACCCATGACAAAAGAATCAATCACAAAGGCTTACGAGATTGCCAAAGAGCGCTATGCCGCCATCGGCGTCGACACCGACAAAGTGCTCAAACAGATGCAGGACTTCCACCTGAGCATGCACTGCTGGCAGGCCGACGACGTCGCCGGTTTTGAAAACCGCGGCGGTTCCCTTACCGGCGGCATCCAGGTTAACGGCAACTATCCCGGTAAAGCCCGCAATATCGACGAGCTGCGCGCCGACGTGCTCTACGCTATGAGCCTCATCCCCGGCAAGCATCGCCTCAACCTCCACGAAATCTACGGCGACTTCGGCGACAAGTTCGTCGACCGCGACCAGTGCTCCGTAGAGCATTTCCAGAGCTGGATCGACTGGGGCCTGGCCAACGGCATCAAGCTCGACTTCAACTCTACCTCCTTCTCCCACCCCAAGAGCGGCGACCTCAGCCTCTCCAACCCCGACAAGGGAATCCGCGACTTCTGGATCGAGCACTCGAAACGCTGCCGCGCCATCTCCCAGGCTATCGGCGAGGCCCAGCAGGACCCCTGTATCATGAACACCTGGGTACACGACGGCTCGAAGGACATAACCGTCAACCGGCTTATGTACCGCGAACTCCTCAAGGACTCCCTCGACCAGATTTTCGAGCACAAGTATGACTGGATGAAGGACTGCGTAGAATCCAAAGTGTTCGGTATCGGCCTCGAGAGCTATACTGTCGGCTCCAACGACTTCTACACATCCTACGCCGCCAAGAACAACATGATGATTACCCTTGACACCGGCCACTTCCACCCAACTGAAAGCGTCGCCGACAAGGTTTCCGCCATGCTCCTGTTCGTTCCCGAACTGATGCTCCACGTCAGCCGCCCGATCCGCTGGGACTCCGACCATGTGACAATCATGGACGACCCCACCATGGACCTCTTCAGCGAAATCGTCCGCGCCGGCGCCCTCAACCGCGTGCACTACGGCCTCGACTACTTCGACGGCACCCTCAACCGCATCGGCGCTTACGTTATCGGCTCCCGCGCCGCCCAGAAGTGCATGCTCCGCGCGCTGCTCGAACCGACCGAGACTCTCCGCAAGTACGAGCTTGACGACAAGAAGTTCCAGCGCCTCGCCCTCCTCGAGGAGTGCAAGAACCTCCCCTGGAATGCCGTCTACGACATGTTCTGCCAGATGAACAACGTTCCCGTCGGAGAATCCTTCATCCCCGAAGTAGAGAAATACGAGCGTGAGGTAACCTCCAAGCGCTAATCCCCCCTGTTGATCTCCGAAAGCACTGATGGAAATCCTCATTGGTCTTCTGATTATAGCCGTCGGCGCGTTCTGCCAGTCGAGTTGCTACGTTCCCATCAACAAAATCAAAGATTGGAGCTGGGAATCCTACTGGATTGTGCAGGGCGTGTTCGCCTGGCTTCTGTTCCCCCTGCTCGGCGCGTTTCTCGCGGTTCCGGCAGGTCACTCCCTCGGAGAGCTGTTCGCGGCAAGCGACCCCTTCAACGTATGGATGACAATCCTGTTCGGCGCTCTGTGGGGTGTCGGCGGCCTCACCTTCGGCCTGTCGATGCGCTATCTCGGAGTTGCCCTCGGCCAGTCCATCGCCCTCGGCACCTGCGCCGGGCTGGGCACCATCATGGGGCCCGTGCTGCTCAACATCTTCTTCCCGGAACTTGACGCGCTCTCGTCGCTGACAGCCTCAGTGATACTCGGCGTAGTAGTGACCCTTATAGGTATCGCGATTATCGGCATCGCCGGGTCGATGAAATCCGCGTCGCTCTCCGAAGAGGAAAAGCGTGCCGCCGTAAAGGACTTCAATTTCCCCAAGGGGCTCGCAATTGCCCTCCTGGCCGGCTTCATGAGCGGATGTTTCAATGTCGGACTCACCTTCGGGGCCGACATCAACTTCGGCTCGCTGACCCCCGCGATGTACCAGACTCTTCCGGCGACACTCCTCGTGACGCTCGGCGGATTCGTCACCAACGCGGTCTACTGTTTCTACCAGAACAGCAAGAACCATACCTGGAGCGACTACCGCAAAGGTGCCGTCTGGGGCAACAACCTCCTGTTCTGCGCCCTCGCAGGAGCATTGTGGTACAGCCAGTTCTTCGGACTGAGCCTCGGCAAAGGATTCCTGACCTCATCCCCGACGCTGATGACCCTCTCGTTCTGCATCCTCATGGCGCTCAACGTGGTGTTCTCCAACGTATGGGGTATTATCCTCAAGGAATGGAAGGGATGTTCCCGCAAGACGATTGCCGTACTGATTACCGGCATCGTCGTGCTCGTCATCTCCTGCTTCCTCCCCCAACTTGTTTAATATACCAATCATTAAGATATTAAGATATGTCTATTCTTGATAACCGCCCCGGTCTCGCCAAACAGGTTGGCGACGTTGCCGAAGTTGCCGGATATCTCTGGCAGAAGGGGTGGGCCGAACGTAACGGCGGCAACATCACGGTGAACATCACAGAGCATGTTGACGACGCGATCCGCGCCCTTCCAGCGATCGGCCCAAAGACCCCCATCGGCCTCACCCTCCCCAACCTCAAGGGGTGCTACTTCTACTGCAAGGGTACGAACCGCCGCATGCGCGACCTCGCCCGTTGGCCGATGCAGAACGGCTCCGTAATCCGCATCTGCGACGACTGCGCCCACTACGAAATCATCGCCGACGACGTAGTGAAGCCCACTTCCGAACTCCCCTCCCACCTGGCAGTCCACAACTACCTTATCGGTAAGGGCTCTACCTATAAGGCATCGGTTCACACCCATCCAATCGAACTCGTGGCGATGAGCCATAACCCCGAGTTCCTGAAAAAGGACGTGCTCTCCAACATCCTCTGGAGCATGATTCCCGAAACCAAGGCGTTCTGCCCCCGCGGACTCGGCATCGTGCCTTATATGCTCCCCTCGTCAAACGAACTCGCCGACGCCACAATCAAGGCGATTGACGACGACTATGACGTTGTGATGTGGGAAAAGCACGGCGTGTTCTCCGTTGCCGACGACGTGCTCGAAGCCTTCGACATGATCGACGTGCTGACGAAGAGCGCCACCATCTACATGGATGCCCGCGCCATGGGCTTCATACCCGACGGCATGACCGACGCGCAGATGAAGGAAATGACCGCCGCCTTCAACCTCCCCAAGTAACCCAAGGGAAAGCTGAAAGACTGAGAATTATGGGAGGGATGGGAAAGATGGGATTATTGGGAGCTATGGGAAGGATGGGAGCTATTGGAATATTATCCTTTCCCATCCCTTCCATTCCTCCGATCTCTCCCATCCCTCCCAGTCCTCCCACAACTCCCATCTCTCCCACTTATCCCATTCTTCCCATTTCTTAAATTTGACCGCCCTATGACTCCCGACCAATTTCTGCGACCCAAGGGCAATTATCGCAACCTGATAGTTTACAAGAAGGCCGAGTGTCTTTACGACATCACATTTCATTTCGTCAAAACCTATCTGAGCTATAGCGACAGAACGAATGACCAGATGATTCAGGCAGCAAGATCGGGAAAGCAGAACATCATTGAAGGTTCCTCTGCCTCGGTAACATCCCGAGAAACAGAGATAAAGCTATTCAATGTGGCTAAATCGAGCTTTGAGGAATTACTCGCTGATTACGAAGATTATCTCCGTGTTCGAGGCAAAAAGTTATGGGATGAAGAAAAGACACAAAAAGTACGACAGTTTTGCAGAACTCACAATGATTCAGCACTCTATCGGAAAATCGCTCCACAACGGGATGATTCTACATTAGCGAACCTCTGCATAACGATGATACATCAGGAAATCACGCTCCTTATCAAACTTATGAGCCGGGCTAAAAGAGATTTCCTGCAAAATGGCGGCATCCGCGAAGAGATGTCCCGCGCCCGCCGCTCCTACCGCTCCAACCCCCTCCCTCCTCCACCACCCATTACTCCCACAACTCCCATCCCTCCCATCTCTCCCATTAATCCCACCCCTCCCACACCTCCCACCCCTCCCAATGAAGAACAAGATATACCGCTCAAAGATTGACTGGTGGGTATGGTGTACCATCGCGTTTGCA
>CAJUFH010000014.1 GCA_910585755.1 uncultured Muribaculaceae bacterium
CCAAACATGACGCGGCACGCCGCGTCCCTACACTCATCAGGTTATGAACCCCCGCTAATTATTGATGTGGATCGGATATTATCCCGCGAAAGGGGGAGCGCGCAAGCCATAGAGGGCGCAGCAGCAGGACATCGGCTGACAGACCTCTGCCTCGTTAATCTCAACGAAGCAGTCGGGTGCCGGAGCTATTGCCGGAGCGGCCGAGGGCTCGGCGGAAGCGGCGACAGCGTTGAACGCCGCTACCAGCTCGAACGACTGCCCGGTATGGCCGTGATGGTCATATGGTTGGAACGGGTGCGAATGGGTTACGACGCGCCCGGAAATGCCGTGGTGGGTATGCAGAAATACCGTGTTTGAGAACGCGAAATTCACAAACACGGCAATCAGTATGCTGCTTAGTATCCTTGCGGCTCTTTCTTTCACGCCGCGAAGATACGAAATATCTCAAAAGCCGACAAGCCCGAGATATTCCGTTATGGTAACAAACCGCGCCTTATCCGCTATGAGGCGCGATATTATCTTGTCAAATTCATTCCATCTCGCTTCATCCCACGAACTCGGATGGCCTTGCAGATAAAAGGACTTCAAACCGCGCCACTTACCGAGATAGGAAAGCAGGAACTCCCTGTATGCCGGATTATGGACAGGATATTCCATCTCCAGATTTGACGGCAGCGTAATCCCTTTGAAGCATGTAGGGTTTTCGGGATGCCCAAACACAAGCCGCAACCCCTCCAACGAGGCCAACGCGCTGTCGGTATATTCGTTACAATCAGTCCAATGCCTACCCCATGCCCGCAGTTTCAGGCCGACCCGCGCCGTAGCGAGCGAATCAGTCAAATGCAGCGCCCGGTACTGCGAAGCAAAATCTCCCTCAAACTCGCCGGGGCCCTCTAAACTAACGCGGTTGTTGTAACCATGGTTCCAAAACTCGACATCACCTCTCCCCGCGACCTCCCTCAACCAGGCAAAATAACCGGGATTATCCTCTGACAATGAGTATCCGATAATTCCGAAATTCGCTTTTATCTTTTTTGTGCTTATATATTCCAGGACCCGGCCCCAGTTAGGATGAACCGTATCAAATCCGTCCGGGCAGCATACATCATCCAGTTTCAACAACACTGTCGGAGCCGTAATCCTGTTCTCGCCAGACTCCTCCGGCAAATAAACGATTTCCGCCGCTCCATGACGCAGCACCATAGCGCCGTCAGGACTTCCGAACGCGGCACTGCCGGCCGTGTCCCCCTTGTCTATTCTGCGGGCCGCGACCGCGACATCCATCAGATATTCCACATCAAGCGCGCGTTTCAGATAAGGATAATGCCCAACGTAAATCTTATCCACATTGTATTCCGACATCAGCTCTATCATACGTCCGCAACTTTCGGAAAGAGTCGCGAACGAGCAGTGGCTGGGAATCTGCATCCATAGCGCACCCGAACCGAAAGCGTCCCCGGTAAAGGCGATACCGGCATCATAATCCACGAGGCTTATTGACCCGGGGGTATGTCCCGGAGTGTGCGCGACCCGCAGACTTCGCCCTCCCAGATCAAAAACATGCCCCTCGTCGACAGCGACTATATGGCCCGGATATTCCCGTAACGACTGAACGTCGAGAATCGTATCAGCGCCATGCATGTATATTTCCGGGAAATAGCGGATATTTCCGGCATGGTCAAAATGGCCGTGAGTGAGCACGACAGCCAATGGCTTGTCCGTCAGACGCGAGACAATGCCATCAAGGCCGGGGCAGTCGGTACCTGTATCTATCAACAGGGCCGTCGAATCCCCCTCGACAAGGTACATCGTAGTTTTATCGGCAGTCTCAAGAACCATTACGCCTGGTTCCAATGGTGTCGCAGTCAAAACACTGTCGCTGTACACCGGGAGAGCGCCCCCAATGGCGGGAGAGGCCGACACCAGGAGGGAAACCGCGGCTGCGAAAATATTCAGATTTCTCAATATCATTTCCTTGTGATTACAAATCTGCCATGCGTCATGCTCAGCGTCAGATTATTGCCAAAAGCTATTTGCCGGGGAAAAGGGAGTAGAAGAAGTCGTAGTAAGCCCCGTACCAGGAGGGGGCCACCCAGTGGCCGTTCGTGGGGTTGATTACGTAGCGCTTGTTATCGGTGTTGAAGAGGTTGTAGGACGCGAAGTTGGTGTGAGGCGGGCATGTCGGATCCTGGAGGCTGAACGAGGCGAACACCGGGCAGGTAACCCAGGGTGCGAGGTTCTTCGTGTCGAAATACGAAAGGAACTCATACATCTCCTTGTCGGTAAGCGATTTTTCCTTCTGGCAACGCTTGGCGACAACGCCCGGCCAGTATTCAATCCGGAACTGGTCGGGAAAGTCGCCGAGGAAGGTCACCGCCGGGGCTATCCCCTTCACGCGTCCCCCGCCGAGCGCGGCGGAAGCCACAGTGAAGGCACCCCCCTGGCTCTGGCCTGTCGCATAGACGCGGGCAGTGTCGACATTCTCGCGCGAGGTTATGAAATCAACGGCGCGGACTACATCCATAAACGCCCCGCGGTAATAATAATGGTCCTTGTCGCCGAAATTGTAGGCGAACCAGTCGCGGTAGGGATTCTTGTTATCCCCGCGGTTGTTAAGCATCTGCCCGCGGCTGGAGAGATGGAACTCGGCCCATTCGGGATTCATGTCTCCTGAGCCCCAATACGGGCCCTGGCCACCGTCGTAACCCTCGAAACAGAGAAGGGCCGGATGCTTCCCCTTCCCTTTCGGCTCGGAATAGTAGCCGCGGATGGTCACCGGCTCCCCGCCGACGCTGTCGGGAACCGACTTCATTTCGACGAGATAGACATCGCGGTCCTTCCCGGATTTCTCCTTGTCGAGAGTCAGGCGGTACTCCGGAGCGGTAGCGGCGAGCTGGTCGAGCGCGCCGCGCCAGAAAGATTCGAAGTCGGGCTGACGGTCGGCGGGAGAAACAATCGAGGTCGGGTCATAACCTATATTGAATCGCTTTACAAGGTAGTCGCCCACTCGTACCTCGGCCCGGTAGAAACCGGGCTCGAGGGTGAGGGCATCAAACATAACACTAACGGAGTCTCCGGGGCTGACGGCCGCGGTCTTCGACCATTCGCCGACATAGGCCCAGTCATCCTTCATGAGCTTCAGACTGACCGAGGCTTCCCCGCTTTCGGGGGTATCGTTGCGTAGAACGACACCGACGGCGGGTTTCTCCCCCGGTTCCCAGCAACGGTACCACTCGGTCGGAACCTGCCCGACAATCTTGTCCTCGACAAGGCTGAAAGTTGCCGGTTTGCCGGAGACGCAGTCGGAGGCGGTCCATACCTGGAACTCTCCCGGCTCCAGGAGCCGCTCTCCGTCGAGACCGCTGAAGGATAGCTGTGAGGGATAGAGGGAGAAGGTAACCGTGCGGCTCTCGCCGGGTTTGAGCGTTACTTTCCGGAAATCCTTAAGTTCCTTAACCGGGCGGGCGAGCGACGCCACCATGTCGCGCACATAGAGCTGCACGACCTCGGCTCCCTCCCGGTCGCCGGTATTGGTTACAGTACACTCAATCGTCAGGGGCTTGGAACTTGACGCGGAAATCGCGTTGGAAGAGAGCCGCGGCTCGCTGATTTTGAATGTCGTATAGCTGAGTCCGTAGCCGAAGGGGAAGAGAGGGTCTTTCCCTGCGTCGAGGAAATAGGAGGTGCATCCTGTCGAGGTCTGCGGAGCTTCGACAGGAATCGCGTCGAGATCGACAGTCCACTCGGGGGGACGCCCCGTGTTCTTATGCGCGTAGTACATCGGGTACTGCCCCGTCATCCGCGCCATCGTCGCGGGGAGCTTGCCGGAGGGATTGGCCTTGCCTGTCAGAATGTTGGCGAGCGCCGGGCCGGCCATCGTCCCGCCGTGGAAGGAATAGAGGACAGCGTCGGCCATATCGACCTCGCGGCCAACGGTCAGGGGTCGCCCGGCCATGAAAACAATCGTCAAGGGTTTCCCGGTAGCTTTGAGAGCCTCGATAAGCGCCGTCTGCGCGCCCTTGAGGTCAAGGTCGGCCATACTGTGGGCCTCCCCCGACATCA
This sequence comes from uncultured Muribaculaceae bacterium, assembly GCA_910585755.1. Classification (GTDB taxonomy): domain Bacteria; phylum Bacteroidota; class Bacteroidia; order Bacteroidales; family Muribaculaceae; genus UBA7173. Next base: position 4,063 of record CAJUFH010000014.1, read on the forward strand.
CGGCCTCCTCGCCTACAAAGCAGACTACCGCGTCAGCCTTTCTGGCGGCTTCGACAGCAGCGGCAATCCCGTCGGTCGAACGGTCGCGGGTATATTTCAGACCCGGGGCGTAGAGGATGTTCTTGTCCCCGTAGGCCGAACGGAGGGCCGCAAGGGGTGTGACTGAACGGGACTTGTCAATGTCGGGAGCCCAGGTACCGCACTGGTCGTGGGGCGCGTCGGCCATCGGGCCGACAACGGCGAGCTTCCTGACCGACTTTCCCAGGGGGAGCATACCGTTGTTTTTCAACAGAATGGTTCCCTCCTCAGCGGCACGGCGCGCCGCGTCGAGGTGGGCCGGGAGATATGCCTTGGAGGGTTGCGACTCATCAACGTAGGGGTTCTCGAAAAGCCCCAGGCGCATCTTCAGCCGGAGCACGTTCCGCACCAGCCCGTCGATAACCTTCTCGTCGACCTTTCCCTCCTTTACCAGCGCTTCGAGCGAATGGAGGTAGGAATGGCCTTCCATGTCTATGTCTACCCCGGCGTTGGCGGCAAGCAGGGCCGCGCCGCGCTTGTCGGCGGCAACTCCGTGGTTAACCATTTCTGAAATAGCGTTCCAGTCGCTGACGAGCACGCCGTCGAAGCCCCAGCGGTCGCGGAGCACGTCGCGCATCAGCCACCGGTTGCCCGACGAGGGCACGCCGTTTATGTCGTTGAACGAGGTCATGAACGTCGCCGCCCCGGCCTTCGCGGCTGCCTCGAAGGGAGGGAGCACCACGTCGTTGAGAAGCGGCAGGGGGAGCCAGGTCGTGTTATAGTCCTTGCCCGACTCCGCGTAACCGTAACCGGCGAAATGCTTGGCGCACGCGGCCATCGACGTAGGGTCGGCGAGATTGTCGGTCTGGTAGCCGCATACCATCGCGACCCCCATGCGAGCGTTAAGCAGGGGGTCCTCCCCGGCTGACTCGGCGATACGGCCCCAGCGGGCGTCGCGGGAGACATCAAGCATCGGGGAGAAGGTCCAGCGTATGCCGCAGGCCGAAGCCTCTACCGCGGCTATGCGCGCGCCCTCCTCAACCAGTTCGGGATTCCAGGTCGCGGCCTGTCCGAGGGGAATGGGGAATACGGTGTTGAACCCGTGGATCACGTCGCGGCCGAACACCAGGGGGATGCCGAGCCGCGACTCCTCGACGGCCTTGCGCTGCAACGCGTTGACAACTTTCGGATTGACCTCGTTTATAATCGAACCGACCCGCCCGTTAGCCACTGCGGCCGACAAGGTGTCGAACGCCGCGGTGTTATACTGGTTCAACTGCCCGATTTTCTCTGCAAGGGTCATCCGGGCCAGCAGAGAATCAATCTTCGCCTCGCGGGAGGCGTCGTAACCTATCGCGGCAGCGCCGCCCCCGAAGGAAACAAGCGCCGCCGCGATTACGGTTACAAACTTTCTTACAATCTTTTTCATTTATCTCTATTTTTAGTGAAAGGTGAAGGGTGGAAGGTGAAGAGAATACTTATTTCATGAATGACTATTATCTTCACTCAGGCATAGCCTGATTTTCACTTTTCACCATTTTCACCTCAATTTTCGCTTGCGAAAACTGAATTATTTTACAATCTTGACGGCTTTCTTGCCGGCGCGGAGCACGTAGACTCCGGCGGGAACGCTGCCGAGGTCGAGGGTATTGGTGTCGGTGGAGAGAACCAGGCGTCCGGCCAGGTCGTAGAGGGTAGCGCCGGGAATGGTCAGGTTCACAATATCACCGTTGCGGGTAACGACCGCGTCGGGAACTTCTACCTTGTCAATGCCTGTGATTACGTCGGCCATAGCGACAATGACGCGGAGAGGCTTCATGTCGGGGGTCACGGTAACAGGAACCTCGATTGTCTTTTTCAGGCTCTGCGAAACGTTGCCCACGCGGTAAAGCACATTGGGGTCAGTCTCGTCGGAAGTGTCTCCGGCATCCTCACCCTCGGCGTAAACCTCGGGAGCGACATAGCTGATTTCCTGTACGTGGAGCCACTCGTGGGCCGCATCGCCGAAGCTGACAACGAACTTGCCTTCGCCTTCAAGCACTTCGCCGAAGCTGTCGTGCTCTACGTCGTTAACGACGAACTTAACGCTCACGTTAGCCGCGTCATGCCCTACGGGCATCTCAACCACCGGCTCCGCAACCGCCGTTTTCAGCACCTCAAGGTGCATCTTATTATATGGGGCAACCTTCTGATAGCTCTCCAACGCGGACGCAAGCACTTTCATAGTGGTGTTAACGCAGTGTTCGGGCTTTCCGAAGCACTCATCCCATCCACCACCGGTAACATAACTAACCTTGGGAGCCGAGGGCGCGCGACATATAAACGTGCGGGTGACAGCCGTGCTTACGAAGAAAAAGCCCTGCGGGATTTCCTTCCAAAGGTTAAATCTGTCGTCAATCGTAAATGGCTGAACCGCGCCAATCTTAAGACAGCTCTGGAAAACCATCGCTCCGACGCTTGTAATATGGTCGGGAATTTTGCTGAATGACACATTTGATCCGGCAAAGACCTGTTTCGGGAGAGCGGTTATGGATGTCGGTATTTCCGAAAAGGTCACCGCCGTACGCTGGAACGCATTCTCGCCAAAGGAATTATTCGCATTAGTGAGACGTGCGGGAAGTTTTGTGAAGCTTACCTTTTTCGCATCGCAGAAAGCGTGTCCACCGATTTTTGAAATAGAAGCAGGCATTTCCCCTCCGAGCTCAAGCAGAGCGCAATCTCTAAACGCACCGGACTCAATGGTTGTAACCCCGTCAGGAATTTCTGTAAATCCAATGTAGGTTAGATTCTTACAGCCCTGGAAACATTTCGACGGGTAAGTCTTTACATTTGCTGTCAGATTCACCTTTTTAAGGTTAGTGCAATCCAGGAATGGCGCGCCACCCAAACTGTTCAGAGTCTCAGGAAGTACTACTTCTTCAAGACCGGTCATACCTCCGACGAAGGAGGATCCACCATCCCATTGTCCTCCGGGTAGTTTATTGGCGGTAGCAAGCACAGCCTCGGATATGTCGAACTTTTTCAAGCCGGCTTTAAGCGTCGCATCCTCACGGAAATTTTTAAAATCGGCTGAGGTTAATGCCGCTTCGCCAATTATTTTAATTTCTGTAATTGCCGCTTTTTCAATGCCGCAGGACTCGATTTCCGACAACAGGCCTCCGGCGGTTACGTGGGTGATGGTGACGCTTTCGGCGTTGGCAGCCGAAGCTGCCAACACGAAAGCTGTCGCCAATATCGCTAATTTTTTCATGATTATCGATTCGGTATTTTTAGAAAGAGGTTTTTAGAGGCGTACCTTGGTTGCCTTGTTGCCCTGGCGACGGATAAAGATACCGTTGGAGGGATTGTTGACGCGCATGCCCTGGAGGTTGAAGTATTCAACAGGAGCTTCGCTGTTGTCAACATCAACAACTTCGACCGCTACATCATCGGGAGTAGCGCCATACTCATACGCGCCTACATCGTTACGGACTTTGTCGGCAGGATAGTAGCCGCGGCAGTCGGTAGCGGGGATAACGTTGGGTGCGAGCCATTCGCTGGAATTGTCGATACCAGCGTTAACCAGCGGGGAGTTGTCGCGTAGAATCGGGAGGAAGGGGACGAAAGCCTCGTCGCGGGTGCCGAGAGTGGTGCTTACGCCGAGAGCGGTCATGGTAGCGTCCTTGGAGAGCCCCAGGATGTTATGGGCGGCTGCGGCGTTGGCGTTGAAGTCGGGGTCGTCCATGTTCTCGTTGACGCTGCGCTCAGCACCGTAGAAGATGTTGTTGTGGGCGGTAATCGCTGCGCGATCGGTGTCGGCGATTGAGCACTCGGAAAGCACACACGCACGGTTGCAGTATGCGAAGTTATTGAACATGTAGACGGGCTGCTGCTGATAGTAGATACGGAGAACGCCGTCGTTATTGTAGAAGGTATTGTTGGCTATGATTGCCTCGCATTCCGAAGGATCGGAAATATCGATGCATGCCTGGTAGTTGTCCTTGGAAGTGTTCTCAACGAAAGTGCTGTTGGTAACCTGCAGTTTCTTACATCCGGCGAAGTTGACGCCCTCCTGGCTCGAAGGATCGTAGATGGAGATGCAGTAGCCCTGGCCCCCCTGGTCAAGGGAGTTCTTGTAGAAGGTGCAGTTGTCGACATACAGCTCGCCGTCAAGGGATTCGGGGCCGCGCTGCATGATTGCGGCGCCGCGGGCACCGCCGCCGATGATATAGTTATGCTCAAAGTAGCTGTTGGTGACGCGCACGATATGGCCGCGGGATCCGATCGCGGCTCCGCAGGAACCGGCCTCGTTGTCGATGAAACGGCACTGGTCCACCCACAGCTCCTCGCCCGCGAAGTAAATCGCGCCGCCGAGCACGTATTCAACCTGTCGGCCGTTGACGAAGTTAAGGCCGCGAAGGGTGACTTTCGAGTTAGCGGCGGCACGGAAGATACGCATTGCCTCGCCACCTTCGAAACCGGGCTTTTCAGCACCTTTGAGGGTAGTGTTGTCCCCCTCGATCGTGCAGAGTTTGTTGTCGCCGAGGTTGAGCTGCCCGGCCATCATGAAGGTCGCGTCCTTCTCGAGGTGGATAATAGTCTCCTCGTTGTCCTTCACCATCAGAATCGCCATCTCGGGGGTGGCAAAAGGCTCGGCCTGAGTGCCCTTGTTATCGTCCGATCCGCTGGGGGAAACCCAGTATTCAACCGCGGCGAACGACTGCGAAGCGCCGATGAGGGCGGCAGCAGCAAGAGAGAGTAACTGTTTTTTATTCATGGTTTTATATATTAAGTTGTTTTTTGATTTCATTATAATTCATCATTGGAATATTCTGACATAATCGACCTCGTAGGTCAGCGGGAGCTTTTCCGGTTCGGTGCCTTGCTGGCCACCCCAGCCGCCCCAGGCGAAATTCAGAATAAGGTAGAAGTCGCGGTCGAAAGGCCAACCGGTCCACAGCGGGGAGTTCTTCACAACAGAGAAGCCGCGTTTTCCGTCGACATACCAGGTCAGCTTGTTCTCGGTCCATTCAAGAGAATACACATGGAAATCCTCGTGAGGCGCCGGATTCATGACACGCATGGTATAATGATTCTTGTTGTTGTCGCCGCCGTTCTGCTGGGATGTATGGGACGTAAAATGGATTACATTCGGCTCGTAGCCGACACATTCCATTATATCAATCTCGCCCGAGCGGGGCCAGTGACCGTAGTAGCTGTCGTTAGGCATCAGCCAGATCGCGGGCCAGGTACCCTTCGCGGCAGGAAGTTTCGCCCGCACGTCAATGCGGCCATAGGTGAATTTCACCTTGTTCTGCGTGTGTATGCTGGCTGAGGTATATTCCGCGGTCTCGCCCGTCGAAGGATCGGTATAATCCTCCTTAATTGCCGTAATGATCAGCTTTCCGTCAGAGACCCTGCAGTTTTCAAGACGGGCCTCAGTATAGTACTGCGATTCACCATTGCGAACCATTCCTTTCTCATACCCCCAGTATGCCGGGTCGGGAAGCCCCTCGTATTCGAACTCCTCATGGAAAATCATCCGGGTATAACCGGCAGGGATTGATATGGAGGTATTCTTTACAAACTCGGTAGAGAGCGTGCCGTTGTCGTCAACCGCGAGGCGGTAGCGCCCTTCGGCGGTCGCCGGGCCAACCAGGGACGAAGCGTTGGAGGCGTGGAGAGCGGTGGGAGTGTAGCCGAGCTTGGCGACGTCGCTGATTTCCGAGCCGTCGGCGCGCACGATTGTCACGCCCATCGAGGCAGCCGCCTCCCAGTTGGAGTCGCTGAACTCCCCTTCGGTATCGGTTCCAGTGCCGACCATGGCGTATAAGTGGCCGTTTGTGTCGGAAGTCGCCGTATGGCTTTCGGCGTAGAGGAGGTTGCCGTCGGAGTCCAGAAGCGACAGGCGCAGCGACACCTGCTCGTTGGCCGAAGGTGTTCCGTAGATATCGGTAAGCGATGCCTCGTAGAGCACCGGCTCGGCGCTCGCGGCGAAAATCGCGGCTGCGGAAAGAAGTGATGCTATAATGGGTTTCATCGTTCAGTCTCTTTTAATGAAGTTGTAACCGCAAACCGAGGAGCCATCGACGGAAAGGCGGAGCAGGTACTGCCCGGCGGCAAGCCCCGCGAGGCTGATTATGCCTTCCGATGCCGTTCCCCCGGCGAGCTTGCGGCCGTCTATCGCAAAAATCTCGTAGCCGTATCCTTTCGCCGGACCGTTGACGGCGATTGACCTTCCATCGGCGGAAAGAGCTACACTGATTCCGGCCTCGTCAGCCGACACGGTAGCGATGCCGCTGGTGTAGGTCGAAATCGCGGGAAGTGAGCCGTGGGAGAGCACGGCATTCTCTGTGGCCGCGTACCCGGAGACAACCGGCTCGAGGGCGAAATGCGAATTGCCCGTCACCCCGCCGTAGGGAAGGAATCCCTGCGCCGCGGCCGCCGCAGGAAGCGCGGCAAGGAGGAATGATAATGTCTTCAATGAAATACGCATAATCTGCTCAGTCTATCGCGGTTGCGGAAAGTTCGCCGTTGTCGGAAATGGAAACCTTGAAGAGCTTGCCCGAGGGGGAAGCGAGGGTCAGGGAGGAGGCGGTAGCCGCGTGTACCGCGCGGGGCACGCTGAGAATCTGCTGGTTGACAGCCTGCTCGTAACCGCTGCCGCAATCGACGGAGGTTTCCATATAGTAAGCTGTGCCGTTCCAGTCGAGCTGGTCGAGGGTAACGTTGGTGTTCTGCGAGCCAATCGCGACATATGCCACACCCGCGGGGGATGTCGTAACCTCGTGCTCCTCGCCGAACGCTACCGGGCCGTCGGCCGCGCCGCTGCGAATCACGACTTTAACCTTTACGGGAAGGTTGGCTTTCGGAAGACCGTCGGCGGTCTGCACTGTGCGGGCGAAATTCATCACCGGGGCTGCCGAGGCGGTCAGCGCCGCGGCTGCAACGGCTATCGTTGCGAATATCTTTTTCATACGGATTCGTTTGATTTTGTCAATTTTGAGTATCATCTTCACTCAGGCTTTGCCTGACTTTCACTCTTCACTATTCACTTTTCACTCTCTTACTGGAAGACCCTTACATAGTCTATTTCGTAGCGCTGCGGGAGGGAGGAGAGGTCGACTCCTTCCGATCCGCCCCATCCCCCGCCGAAGGCGAGGTTGAGAATGAGGTAATAGTCGATGTCGAAAGGCCAGGTAGTCCAGTCGCTGTCGGCTTCACGGTCGATGGCGTACTGCTCCGCGCCGTCGTAGTACCAGGTAAGGCGGTCGGGAGTCCATTTCAATGCGTAGATATGAAAGTCGCCAACGGCCTCTGGCGCGTGGATCACGTGGGTCCGCTGCGTTCCGCGCATATGGTTGAACCGCTCCGTGTGGGCCGAGAAATGAACCTTTTCGGGATTGTAGCCGACGTGTTCCATAATATCAATCTCGCCCGAGCGGGGCCATTTGCCGTAATTGTCCTCCTGCGGCATCATCCATATCGCGGGCCAGGTGCCGAGCGAAGCGGGAAGTTTGGCCCTCACTTCTACGTAGCCGTATTTCCAGGCCTGGCGGTCCTTGGTCGTAAGGCTCGCGGAGGTAACGGGGCAAAGCTCACCACCGATATTCACGCTGTCGTTGCGCGCCTCTATAATAAGGAGTCCGTCCTTGCACACGGCGTTCTGCCCGGGAGTATAATACTGCATCTCCCCGTTGCGGATATATCCTGTCTCGAAATTCCACTTGGCGGGATCGGGAGCGCCGTCCGCGTCAAACTCATCGGAGAACACGAGGCGGGAATATCCTTCGGGAACCGTCACTCCGTCGGCGGGATTCCCCTCGGCGAGGGCGGTCGCAGCCGTGATGCCGACAGCGATCGCGAGTACGGGTGTAAGAAGTTTTGCTGATTTTTTCATCGGTCGATAGATTTTGGTGTCGCGGCCGTTTTCCGGCGTCTCCGGGGCCACATTCGCGCCGGTCTCCATTGCCGAAAACCGACATTGCAAAATTAGGCATAAACCGGGCGGAGGCGTTTTGTAAATGGCTCCGATACTCTTTCGGTTGCGCCGCGACTGCCAAAAATGTCGCAGGGAGTTGCTTAAATGTAGCAAACACCCTTTCGGGGATGTAGAAAATCAGTCTTTCGGGGTGTTTTCAGGGGTATCAGCGCCAATCGGCGTAGTGCCCTGGTTGAGCGCCGCATAGCGTGTCGGCGACATCCCGTAATGCTCCTTGAAGCAGGTAGAGAAATGGGAAAGTGTCGAGAATCCGGTCGCGTAGGCCACTTCCGACACCGCGACATCCTTCGTCGAGAGCATCAGAGCGGCGTGGCGCATGCGTTCCCGCTTGATATACTCGCTCGGATTCATGTTGGCGGAGACCTTCAGACGGCGCTGCAGATGGGAGCGGCTCACGCCGATCTCCTTAGCGATAAACTCCACGGACAGCTCCGGGTTGGCGAGCTGGTCGACCACGACCTTGCGAACCCTTTCGAACAGGCGCTCGTCGTTCGACTTGATTTTGGCCACCTCCTCGTTTACCGCAGTGTCGCCGGAATACTTCTCCTTGAGCATACGGCGCTGCATAATCAGCATGTTGACGCGGTTAAGCAGGTGCCCTACGTTGAACGGCTTCGTTATATACGCGTCGGCTCCCGCGAGGATACCCTCGTTGCGCTGCGCCTGGGTCACTTTCGCCGTCAGCATCACGACCGGAATCTCGCAGGTGTCGGCGTTAGCCCTGATTTTGCGGCAAAGCTCGAGGCCGTCGATACCCTCCATCATGATATCCGTCAGAATCAGGTCGGGATGGCGCGTCAGGGCAAGCTCCAACCCCTTCGTGCCGTCGGTGGCTGTCAGCACGTTGTAGTGTTCGGAAAGCTCTTTCGCGATGTATTCGAGAATAGAGGCATCGTCCTCGATGACGAGCACCGTAGCGTGGCGCAGCGGCCCCTCGTCGGCGACCGGGCGCCCCGCGCTCTCTTCCGGCACCTCGACCGGGAGATGCGGCGCGGCCTGCGACACGCTATCAGCCGAACCGCGTTCATCAGCGGAATACGCCTCAGAAGCGAGGGGGAGGAGGATAAGCATGACTGTTCCTTCCGGGGTGCTCCGCTCGATGGTTATCGTGCCGTGATGGAGGTCCATCATCTTGCGGGCCAAGTGCAGCCCGATTCCGGTTCCGGGGGCGGAGGCGGGCGCGTCGGACTTCACCCGGTAGAAACGGTTGAACACGCGCTCCTGGCTTTCAGTGGGGATACCGGGGCCAGTATCGCTGACGCGCAGAGCGAGACACCCCTCCTCGATTCTGCCAGTAAGGCTTACCCGTCCCCCTTCGGGAGTGAACTTGAACGCGTTCGACAGCACGTTGAACACCACCTTGTCAACCTTGTCGGCATCCAGCAGTGCCGTTTCGGGCACGTCATCGGCTATCTCGACAGCGAAATCTATGCCGCGGCGCTCGGCAAGGTTGTCAAACGCGCCGGCCACGCCGTCGAAGAACTTCCTGACGTCCACCTCCGTGACCGCAAGCCGCATCTGGTTGTTATCCAGGCGGCGGAGGTCCATAATCTGGTCTATCAGGCGCAGGATGCGCTCCCCGTTATGACGCATGACGTCGATTGTGCGGAGCGCCTGTTTGTCGCGCACCTTGTCGCGCAGGGAGTCCAGCGGGGAGAGCACCATCGTCAGCGGGGTGCGGATTTCGTGGGATATGTCGGTGAAGAACTGTAATTTATGCTCCGCGGTCTGCGCCTGCATAAGCTGGCGGTTGCGCCGCTCCTCCTCCTTTATACGCCATTTTACCGCCTTGACGCCAAAGAATACGAGAACGATGAACAGAACAACGTAAATCATTTTCGCCCAGACAGTTAGGTAAATAGGGGGGGATATTGTCAGCTTCAGGGCCTTCTCGTGGGGTCTGTAATCCCCGATTGAGGCCTTCACGCGCAGGGTGTAGTCGCCCGGGGGAAGGCTCGAATATGTCGCCGTCCTGGCTCCGGGAGGGAGCTGGATCCAGCCGTTGTCGTGCCCTTCGAGCATCACGGAATAAACCACGCTCTCGGGATGTGAGAACTCGACCGCTCCGAAAGATACGGTGAAGCTGTTATGGTCGTAGGAAAGCCCGACCTCGTCGCGCTCCTCGACGGGAATCACGGTCTCGTGCGAGGCGCCGGCCACCGCGTCATCATCCTCGTTGATGAGCTTTAGGTCGTTGATTGCGACGCGGAGCAGCTCGCGGGGAGATTTCTTCTGGTCAGGCATGAAGGAGACAAGCCCCCCTACCCCTCCGAAATAAACGCGTCCGTCGAGTCCGCGGCATACGGAATTGCGCTTGAACTCGCGGCAGGTGACGTAGTCCATCGGTACGGAGTTGTCAAACTCCATCGTCTTCGGGTCGAGTTTAGATATGCCGCCCCCTGTACTGAGCCAGAGGTTGCCGTTGCGGTCAGTCGTTATGCCGTATATAAGGTTGTTGAGCAGCCCGTGGGTCTCGTTGAATACCTGCGTGCGACCGTTCTGAATACGGTTAAGACCCATGCGCGTACCGGCCCATATGGCCCCCGAAGCGTCCTGGCAGAGGGAGAAGACGCAATTGTTGCTCAACCTCATGTTCGAGGAATTGAAATGCTCGAAACTCCCCGTCGAGGTATCGAGGCAGGAGAGGCCGGAATCGCTCGTGCCGATCCATACCTTTCCGTCGGCGGAGAAGAAAATCGCGTGTATCGCGTTGCCGAGTAACTGTTTGGAATCCGGCATGGAGGGGTCGTGGGAATAAAAGCGGGTGGAGCCGGTCTGGGGGTTGTAGATGCAGACCCCGTCGCCGTTGGTCGCAATCCAGAGATTTCCCGCGGCATCTTCCGCGATGGCGTTCACCTCCTTAACGCGGCCGCCGCGGCCGTCGGGAAGCGGGAGCGCGACAGGCGCGAACGAGCCGCTCGCCGGATTGTACTTCGCCAGCCCGTTGAGGTAGTTTCCGGCCCATATGTTCCCCTTACTGTCCTGGAAAATTGTCAGAATCGTGCCGCCACCCGACTCAGGGTAAGGAATATGGCGCATAGGCGCTCCCGGAGCGGAGGCGCGGTAAATCCCGTCGCCGTCAGTGCCGACCCACAGCGCCCCGTCGCTTCCCTGCAACACGCAGAGCACCGGTTCCGTGCCGATATTCAATGCGGCAGAGAATGGGGAGTAGGTATAGTTGACCATCGAATCCTCTGAATCCCGCGAAACCATGAGCGCGCCCTTCTGATATACCCCTAACCATATGTTTCCCTGGCGGTCGGGCAATATGTCATGGATTTTCGCCTTCGCGGGATTGAACTCCTTGATCGCGATGCCGACATCGGTGAGCGCCCCTGTAACGACGTCGTATTTCTTCAGGCCGTTGCCGTCAGTCCCGATATACATAACGTTGTCATCCGGGTAGTTACGCAGGATGTACACGTTCCCGTCGACCTTCACCGCATCGCGCGTGACCCGGTTGGTACGGTAGTCGTACGCGTCGATACCCCCGTCAAGCGACCCTATGAAGAGCCTCCCGTCGTTCGTTTGTCCGATGGTGAAAATCATATTGCTCGAAAGGGAGGTCGGGTCGGCCGGGTCGTGGCTGAGGGTCGTCATCGAGTTTGTCGAACCATTGAATATCGTTATTCCGGCATCTTTCGAACCGATCCATATGTTGCCGAAACTGTCCTCGTAGAGCACCGTGGTCTTGTTGGAGCAAATCCGGGAGTTTGTCGTCATGTAGCATACCGGCTCATCGTCACCCTTGCGGATGCATACTGCCCCGGAGCGCGAGGTCGTGAACCATATGTTACCCTTGCGGTCCTCGATAATTGAGTTGACGTAACTGAAATCGGGAACATTGGGATAACTCAGGCGCGGGGTTATGAAGGTCTGGGTCGAGCGGTCATATTTCTGGATGCCGTCGGTCGTCCCGACCCACAGGTTGTTCTCGCTGTCCTCGATAACTGTCAGCACAGTGTTGCTGAGTAGCGAACCGGCGTCGGAGGTACGCGTGAAGGTCATGGCCTCCGAGCCGTCGAAACGCGTCAGGCCGTAGTCGGTCGCCAGCCAGATGTAGCCAAGATGGTCCTGGCATATTTTGTTGATATGTGAGTTCGATACTGCGAAGAGGCGCCCGGTAGGTTCGGCGGTGGCGGCATACGATGCCGGGGTATTGCCGCCGAGGATGACCAAAGTCAGCGCGACTGCCTTTGACAATAGACGGTATTTGAATCTCATGGTATTTATATGACAGAAAGCACGGACAACAGGAGTCCGTATTCATGCTCCAAAGTTACTACACATTCCCGAAACAGCCCTGATGCGACATAGAGAAAAGTCGGTTTGTCTACATTTTCGCAACTATTCTCCCCATTTTCGCAACCCGACCGACAATCCGCGAAGATTAACGCACATATAAGGCAGGCCCCCAATACCTATTATTACTAACTTTGCCAGTGAAATTCCGAGGCATCTCCGACCGGGAGACTGCCGAGACGAGACAGAAGAAATCAAACCAATCATACAGCCATGAAACTATTTCAGAAAACAGCCATCTCCGGCGACTCCATCGCCTGGACGCGCAGGCTGCTGGCAGCCGTGCTGATCGCTCCGGCGATCTCTCTTTCGGTGTCCGCCGCCGACATCACGGTGCGCGGCACTGTCAACGGCGACGGCGAACCGCTCCCCGGAGCGACAGTGACAGAAAGCGGGCGTCCCGGAAACGGCACCACTACAGACGCCGACGGACGATTCTCCCTCACCCTCTCCGACAAATCAAAAATCACAGCCAGCTTCATCGGCTACAAGACGGCGACCGTAAAGGTTGCCGGACGCCCGAATATCGACATCACGCTCGAAGCTGACGACAACGTGCTCGACGAGGTAATCGCGATCGGTTACGGAGTGCAGCAGAAAAAGCTCGTCACCGGCGCTACCCTCCAGGTAAAGGGGGACGACATCGCGAAGCAGAACACGATGAGCGCCTACGGCGCGCTCCAGAGCCAGGCCCCCGGCGTGAACATCGTCAAGAACACCGGTAAGGCGGGCGACGGATTCAAGGTAAACATCCGCGGCCTCGGCACCATATATAACTCCTCTCCCCTGGTGGTAATCGACGGAGTGAGCGGCGGAGACCTCAACCTACTCGACCCTAACGACATCGAGAGCATCGACGTGCTGAAGGACGCCGCGTCGGCCGCCATCTACGGCGCGAGAGCCGCCAACGGCGTAATCCTCGTGACAACGAAGAAGGGGGGCAAGGAACGCGTCAACGCCCACTTCAACATGTACCTCGGCTGGCAGGAAATCCCCAAGACCGTAACTCCCCTCAACGCCCAGCAGTATGTGATGCTTATGAAGGAGACCGGCCTGACCGACGCCGACTTCGCCGCCAACGTCCCCCTTTGGGACGAAATCCAGAGCGGGAAGTTCACCGGCACAAACTGGCTCGACGAAATCCAGAAGAAGGACGGATTCAAACAGGGCTATAATTTCGGCCTCGACGGCGGGGGCGAGCGCTCGACCTACTCCCTCGGCATCAGCTACTCTTCTGAAACTCCGACAATCGGCATCAAGGCCGACGACGTTAAGCAGCGCTACGAACGCTACACCCTCCGCTTCAACTCGGAGCATATCGTTGTAAAGCGCCCGGACCGCGACCTGCTGAAATTCGGCCAGACCCTGACCATGGCCCATATCAACTCCCGCGGCATGACCCAGGGCACGGGCAACATGTACTGGAACGACGTGCGCAACGCCCTCTGCGCTTCCCCGCTCTTCCCCGTCTGGGAGATTCCCGGCGAGAAATACGCGTGGCCCGTGCTGCTCGACCCCGACGAGACCAACCCGCTGGCCGAAATGTACTACCTCCGCTCATTCTCGCAGAGCAAGAACTACAACGCCCGCGGCAACCTCTATCTCGTCCTTGAACCAATCAAAGGCCTGACTTTCAAGAGCGCCTTCGGGTTCGCCTACAACGGCTGGAACTCCCGCGAATACACTCCCGCCTACCAGATTAACGAAAAGACCTACTCCAAGACCGACCGCGTCGGCCAGGGTTCCGGCAACGGCCTGCAATGGTCCTGGGACAACACCCTGAGCTACGACTTCACCGTCAAAGGACACCATCTCAACGTGCTCGTCGGCAACTCCGTAGAAAAGTGGGGGCTCGGCCAGGACATAAACGGGTCAAACCGCGACAGCGAGTTCGACAGCTTTGACTACGCGTGGCTCAGCAACGTCAAGACAATCGCCTCCGGCTCAACCACCCTTTCCGGCGCGCCATGGAGCCGCGGACAGCTCGTCAGTTGGTTCGGGCGCGTCAACTACGACTACGACCGCCGCTATATGGCTTCCGTGATCATGCGCGCCGACGGCTCCTCGAACTTCGCCCGAGGCCACCGCTGGGGCTACTTCCCCTCCGTGTCCGCCGGATGGAATATCGCCGCCGAGAAATTCATGGAAGGGCAGAGCCACTGGCTCGACATGCTGAAAATCCGCGCATCGTGGGGCGAGAACGGCAACTGCAATATCCCGACATTCCGCTACCTCTCCACCATCGCATTCGGTAACGCCAACAACGCCGCCTGGTACTATTTCGGCGACGACAAGTCGAATCCCACAATCGGCGCCTACCCCGACATCATGAGCAACCCCGAACTGAAATGGGAGACCTCCCGCCAGACCGACATCGGCCTTGACGCACGCTTCCTCGGAAACCGCCTCGGCTTCACCTTCGACTGGTACGAGAAGAAGACCCTCGACTGGCTCGTGCAGCCCACCGCCCTCGGCATATGGGGCACAGGCGCGCCCTACGTCAACGGCGGCGACATCAAGAACACCGGCATAGAGGTATCGGTTTCCTGGAACGACCGCGTAGGCGACTTCACCTACAGCGTTTCCGCAAACCTGGCCCACAACCGCAACGAGGTGCTCCGCATTGCCAACGGCAACGGCCTGATCGAGGGCACTGCCGGAATCCTGGCCCAGAACACTACTTCATTCTACCGCGCCGAAGAGGGGCACCCCCTCGGCTACTTCTACGGCTATCAGACCGCAGGCATATTCCAAAACCGGGATCAGATTGACAACTATATCTCTCCGGCGACCGGCCAGCCAATCATGCCAAACGCCAAGCCCGGCGACGTTATCTTCGTCGACCGCGACAAGGACGGCTCCATAACCGACAAGGACCGCACCTCGATCGGCAACCCCTACCCCGACATCACCTACGGCCTGAACATCATGCTCGGATGGAAGGGCCTCGACTTCTCGCTGACAGGCTACGGAGTGGCCGGCAACCAGATCGCCCGCTCCTACCGCTCGGGAACGGACAAGCCCTACGACAACTACACGACTGAGATGCTCGGACGCTGGCACGGCGAAGGAACGTCGAACCGCCTCCCCGCAGTCGGCGGCTCCTCAATCAACTGGCAGTATGTCAGCGACCTCTATATCGAGGACGGCGACTATTTCCGAATCACCAACATCACCCTGGGCTACGACTTCAAGAAACTCTTCCCGCGGCTGCCGCTGTCGAAACTGCGGTTGTACGGCGCCGTGCAGAACCCGTTCACGTTCACCAAGTACTCCGGCATGGACCCCGAAATCGGTTACGGTGGCGGCGACAACTGGGCTACCGGCATCGACCTCGGCTATTATCCAGGCTCCCGCAGCTACATGGTCGGTCTTAACATCGAATATTAACCCGCTCACCAACGCATAATCAAATGAAAAAGATATTTTCCATATTAGCCATATTCCTCTGCATGGTAGCGGCAACCGGCTGCGAGGACTTCCTCGACACCGAGAACCTTACCAAGAAGGACACTTCCAACTACCCCAAGAATCCCGATGACATGGACCAGCTCCTGGTCGGTGTTTACTCGATGATCGGACGATGCGAACCGCTCGGATTCTCGTACTTCGTCTCCGAACTGATGAGCGACAACTGCTTCGGCGGGGGCGACAACGCCGACAAGTCGTGCAAGGCGATGGACCAGTTCAAGAAATCCAGCGAGGATATGTTCCGCTGGTGCTGGCGCGCCCGCTATATGGGTGTCTACCGCTCCAACTTCCTCCTGAGCCAGCTCGACAAAATCGAATGGGACTCGCAGGAGCACCGCGACGCCGTCGAGGGTGAATGCCGTATGATGCGCGCGTTCTTCTACTTCGACCTCTCCCGCATGTTCGGCGAAGTTCCCCTCGTGACAACCCCCGAAGCGGTCAACATCCCCAAGAATCCCGCCGCCGAGACATACGCTTTCATTGCCTCCGACCTCGTCGCCGCGATTGAGAAAATGCCCGACACGAAAGTCACCGACATGTCGCGCGACGACAACGGCCGCATGACCCGCTGGGCAGCCGAGGCCCTCCTCGCCCGCGTATGGCTTTTCTATACCGGCTATTACAACCAAAACTCCCTCCCGACCGTCGGGGGCGGCGAAGTGACAAAGGCCCAGGTTCAGGGCTACATAGCCGACTGCATCGCCAACAGCGGCCACGACCTCCTCTCCGACTTCCGGAACCTCTGGCCCTACAGCCACGTGCAGGATTACAAGTACACCGCCGACAACGGCCTCAACTGGGCCGGCGACGGCAACATCGAGGAGGTTATGGCTATCAAATACTCCACAATCGGCACCTGGGACGTGATTTCCCAGAAATGCAACCAGGTATGCCTCTACTACGGTGTCCGCGGACAGAGCAATTATGTGTTCACATTCCCGTTCGGCCAGGGATGGGGCTTCGGGACAGTCAATCCCAAACTCTGGGAGGACTGGGACGACGCCGACATACGCAAGAAAGGGTCCGTGATCGACTGCAACGACAAGAACGAGATGCGCCTTTACATGAAGGGTGGCGGCAACGCGGCAGAGGAGACCTACTACATCAACAAAAAGCATTGCCCCATCAATGTTTATTCCGATGCCTCCAAGCAGCACGTTGTCAATTACAGCGTGCCCCTCTACGGAATGACCGAAACCAACTTCCAGCTCAACAACACCCAGGACATCATCCTCATCCGCTTCTCCGACGTTCTGCTGATGGGTGCCGAGCTTGAATGTCCCGAGGCGCAGGCGTACTTCGACCGCGTACGCGGACGCGTCGGCCTCCCCTCACTCCCAGCGACTCTCGACAATATCAAGGCCGAACGCCGTTTCGAGCTGGCTTTCGAGGGTGAGCGCTACTACGACCTTCTCCGCTGGCACGACGAGCGCCTGATCACGGAAAATCAGACCGACATCCAGATTTACGACCGCAAACTCCCCCGCAAGAAGAGCGTCGTCTACCGCCCCGAAACTCGCGGATTCCTCCCGATTCCGCTGACGGAAATCCAGCTTTCCGAAGGGGTGCTGACCCAGAATCCCGGCTGGGAAGGAACCGACTGCTACCTCGAATAATCGCCCTTTCGCGACCTTGAATCCATATTTGAAAGTAAGTTAGATAGTTAAGATAGGTATGTCAACATGCAGCCGTAGAGGCTTTTTGAAGACCGCAGCACTCTTTGCCGCCGCTGCCGCCCTCCCCCAGGGGATGGCGGCGCGGGGCGGGAGCTCGCGAAAAGACACGCTGTCCCTCGCCAATAAAAAAGTGCGGGTCAACGACACCTACGACGTAATCGTGGCCGGAGGCGGTCCCGCCGGATGCGCCGCCGCGATCGCCGCCGCTTCGGAAGGACGCAAGACCCTCTTGATCGAGGCCACCGGCAATCTCGGAGGACTCGGAACCTCGGGGATGGTACCCGCCTGGTGCCCCTTCACCGACGGAGAGAAAATAATCTACCGTGGACTGGCCGAAAAGGTGTTCCGGCAGGCAAAGGCCGGAGTGCCCCACGAACCAGCCGACAAGTTCGACTGGGTAACGATAAATCCCGAATACCTCATCGGCGTTTACGACCGAATGGTGGAGGAGTCGGGAGCCGACGTGCTGTTTTTCTCACGCGTGGCTGCGGTTGAAATGTCGGCCGACGATGCCGTCGACGCGGTTGTCGTAGCCAACAAGGATGGTCTGACCGCCTATCGCCCGAAAATCGTTATTGACGCGACCGGCGACGGCGATATCGCCGCCTGGGTCGGAGCCGAATACCTCAAGGGGGATGCCGAGGGCGTGCTGCAGAAAAGCACACTCTGCTTCTCCGTAGCCAACGTAAATACCGAGGCTTATCTTAACGGACCCGAGCTCCATTCTGGGCACAACCCCGACAGCGCCTCGGTCCGTGCCCACCGTACCGGCAGATTCCCGCTGCTCGATACCCACTGCTGCCACAACCTTGTGGGCCCCGGCGTAGTACAGTTCAACGCCAACCATATAGAAATCAAGGACACTACCGACCCGCGGCAGCTCTCCGACGCCATGCGCCTCGGAAGACGCGCCGCCGACCAGCACCTCGAAATGCTCAAGGAGTTCCGCCCTGATGCATTCAAGGACGCGTTCGTCGTGAAAACAGCAATCATTCCGGGCATACGCGACAGCCGCCGAATCGTCGGCGACTACATTTTTACCGGCGATGACTGGCGGGCCCGTAAGAGCTTCGACGACGAAATCGGGCGCAACTGCTATTTTATCGACATCCATAAGGAAGGGGTCCCCCACGTCCATTACGGCCGCGGGGAAAGCCACGGCATCCCCTACCGCTGCCTGACCCCGAAGAAGCTCCGCAACGTGCTGACGGCCGGGCGCTGCATCTCGACCGACGACGAGGCATACGGCTCGCTCCGCGTCATGCCCCCCTGCCTTGTAACAGGCGAAGCTGCCGGAGTGGCGGCCTCCCTGGCCGCCGCGTCCGATATACGCGACATCCACCAGGTCGATACCGGAGACCTCCGCCGCATCCTTAAATCACGCGGCCAGTATTTCCTCTAAACATATTGTGCGAATCCGATGATATTCAATAGAATCGCAATAACTGCCCTGCTCGCCGCCGCTGCAACGGCCGCACTAGCCGACAACGCCCTCCCGCCCTATCTCGACGACTCTCTTCCCGCCGAGCAGAGAATCGAGGACGCGCTGACCCGGATGACCCTCGACGATAAAATCGCCCTGATCCATGCGCAGTCGAAATTCAGCACTCCGGGATGCCCCCGCCTGGGAATCCCCGAGATATGGATGAGCGACGGCCCCCACGGCGTGAGGGTCGAATTCGACTGGGACGAATGGCAGTCGGCCGGATGGACCAACGACTCCTGCACCGCCCTCCCGGCCCTAACCTGCCTGGCCGCGACATTCAACCCCGAACTCGCCGGACAATACGGCAACGTCGTCGGCGAGGAAGCCAGATTCCGAAAGAAAGACATCATTCTCGGCCCGGGAGTGAACATCTACCGCACCCCGCTGAGCGGACGCAATTTCGAATACACGGGTGAAGACCCCGTGCTCGCCTCTCGCATAGTCGTTCCGTACATAAAGGGGTTGCAGCAGAATGGCGTCAGCGCCTGCATGAAGCATTTCGCCCTCAACAACCAGGAACACAACCGCGACGCCGTCAACGTGATAGTTGACGAGCGCGCTCTTAACGAACTCTATCTTCCGGCCTTCCGCGCCGGAGTGACCGAGGGGGGCGTATGGGCGGTAATGGGATCTTACAACAAGTACAAAGGTACCTACTGCACCCACAATGACACCCTCGTCAACGAAATCCTGAAAAAGCAATGGGGCTTCGACGGAGTGTTCATAACCGACTGGGGCTCTGCCCACGACACCCGCGAAGCGGCCCTCAACGGCCTTGACATCGAAATGGGGTCCTGGACCAACGGACTTACCTGGGGCAAGAGCAACGCCTACGACGACTATTATATGGCCGAACCGCTCAAAAGACTGGTGCGTTCGGGCGAAATCGACGAGAAAGTTGTCGACGAAAAAGCGCGCAGGGTGCTCCGTCTATGCCTCCGCACTAATATGAACCGCCAACGCCCCTGGGGCTCGATGCATACCCCCGAACATCTCGCCGTGGCCCGCGAAGTGGCCCGCGAGGGAATCGTGCTGTTGAAAAACGAAAAATGTTTCCTCCCGCTCCGCGACGGCACCCGAATCGCAGTAATCGGGGAAAACGCCGTGAAATCGCTTACAAAGGGTGGCGGCAGCTCAGAACTGAAGCCTCGTGTCGAAATCTCTCCGTTGCAGGGAATCAGAGAGCGTTTCGGCGAGAAGAACGTGACTTTCTCGCTTGGCTACGCTTCCGGCGAGCCAAACTACTCCAACGAGCTTCCTTCGCCATACGACGCTGACTCCCTGCGCGTCGCCGCTATTGAGACGGCGAGAAACGCCGACGTCGTAATCTTCATCGGCGGCCTCAACAAGAACTACCGCCAGGACTGCGAGGGGGAGGACCGCGCGACCTACGATCTCCCCTTCGGGCAGAACGAGCTTATCGCCGCTATCCGCGAGGTCAATCCACGCACGGCGGTTGTAATTGTCAGCGGCAACGCCGTAGCGATGCCCTGGGCGGAAAAAGTCCCCGCTATTGTGCAAAGCTGGTATCTCGGAAGCATGGGAGGCCCGGCATTGGCCGACATCCTCTCCGGCGACGTGAATCCGAGCGGGAAGCTCCCCTTCTCGATTCCGGTCAACCTGACCGACTGCGCCGCGCATGCCTTTGGCGAAAGCGCCTACCCCGGAGTTGACGGAAACGTGCGTTACGAAGAGGGACTACTTGTCGGCTACCGCTGGCACGATACCCGACGCATCCCCGCCCGTTATCCCTTCGGCCACGGCCTGAGCTACACCGCTTTCCGTTATTCCGACCTCGCTACCGATAAAAAGGAATACGCGCCGACGGACACCGTGACAGTGACCATGACCCTCGAGAACAAGGGTAAGGTTGCCGGAGCCGAGACGGTCCAGTTCTACGCCGCGCAGAAAGCGCCCCGCCTTCCCCGTCCTGCCAAGGAGCTGAAAGGGTTCGCCAAAACCTCTCTCGCTCCGGGCGAGAAAAAGACTGTCACCGTGACAATCCCTGTAGCCGACCTCGCCTATTATGACGACACTCTCCGCCGGTGGATTGTCGACGACGACGAATTTACCATCCTCGCCGGGGCCTCCAGCACCGACATCCGCGGCAAAGCCGTGTTCAAAACCAGTTCCTATAGTTCATTAGCAGACAACAAAAGACTCCCATGAAAACCATATTCAAATATCTCTTAGGCGCGGCGCTGACAACAGCGTGCGCCGCTCCTTCATCCGCGGCCGAAACAGCCGACGGAGGGAATGGCAAACTTACGTTTCTCCTTACCGGCGCTTCATTCTCCGTCCCCGAGAACGGGTGGTTTGAAATCGGTTGCGAAGATCTCGGCGCCGAGGCTGTCAACAAGGCCGTCAGCGGTGAAGCGATATACCACACCGCCCGCCGCATGAACCTCGGGACGTTCTACACTCCCGAAGAGCTGGACAATATCGACGTCTTCGTAATCGGCCATGTCCACAACCAGAACGTCGCCAACGAGCAGTGGCTCAAGGAAAACTGGGAAGATTATACCAATATCGCCTCGACCACCGACTACTCCGTGGCCTACGACTATGTGATCAAGCGCTATATCGCCGACTGCAAGGCACTGAAAGACAATCCCGAATCGAAATATTACGGTACCGAGGACGGGAAGCCCGTAAAAATAATGTTCTGCACCCACTGGCACGACTCGCGCACGACCTATAATCCCGCCATTCGCAAGCTCGCCGCCAAATGGGGCTTCCCACTGGTGAAATTCGACGAAAACATCGGCTTCTCCCGGCTTGACGCCGCGACTCCCGAAGAGCAGCCGAGCCTGCGCTTCGCCCACGACACCGAGACCATCGGCGGCGTCAAATACGGATGGCATCCCCTCCGCGGCAGCAACAGCTACATCCAGCGCCGCATGGCCCAGATTTTCGTGGAAGAAGCGCGTACCTATCTCGGTCTCGATGTCCCTTTTGATTATGCCCTAACCCCGGCATCCCCTCTGGTGGTGAAGGGCGAAACTGCGAGAATGCTCGTGAACTTCAAGGCCGGCCACTATCCCTTCTCTATCGACGGGAACGCCATTACCACCTGCCCCTATTTCTGGGAGGCTGAAAACGCCCAGAACGACGTGACATTCAACGCGTCGTCGGTTCTCGACGCGAATGGGACAGCCGCAGCCTCGGGCAGCGCTAAAGCCACCGTAATGGTAGCCGACAAGGTTATCCCCTGCTCCTACGACAGCTTCGTCCACCAGGCCGAGCAGAGCAAGGGGCACGCCGACGCGCAGACTCTCGACCTCAAGAACGGCGACGGATGGTCGCGCCGCATTTACGTCACATTCCCCCTCGCCGACGTTCCCGACGACGCGGCCCGCATCGGAATCCGGCTCTACTATGAGAGCGTCGTACCGGGAAAACTGAACAACGAAAACCGCCCCCTCGACGGCATCGAGACCCTCGAACTGGGAGGCAACACATCTACCTACACAGCTAATCTCTCCTGGGACAACCACCACAACCACGTTTTCGAGCCGGTGACCTCGGCGCAGCTTACGCAGAACATGCTCGAATCCTATGTGGGATGGGATGTCACTGATTTCGTGAAGGACAAGATTCTCGAAGGCGCGTCTAATGTCACATTCCGCATATCGACCCCGTACCAATGGCGCGCTCTCAGCCGCTTCACCGCCTCCGAATCAACCTCGAATCCCGGAAAGGGGCCACAGATGCTGATAGCGTTCCCCCGCGGCGCCACCGGCATCAAAAACTCCTTCGTCCCTGCTAAGGCAATAACTGTCAACGGTCTGACTATCAACAATCCCGCAGGGGAACACGTCTCCGTAATTTCCGTTGACGGCAGAACCGCCATCCGCTCATCCGAAACAGCAATCGACCTTTCCGCTCTCCTCCCCGGCATATACATCGCCGTAGCCGGTAATGAATCTGTAAAATTCGTAATACATTAACCGCTATGCGCCTGCGCCTGATTCCCGCTCTGCTCGCCGCCTCGCTCTCCTCCCAGGCAGCCTCTCTCCTCGTCGAGGCTGAACGATTCGACAACCCCGGCGGGTGGACCCCCGACTCGCAGTTTATCGACGAGGAGGCGGGATCAACCTATCTGCTGGCTCACGGACTCGGCAACCCGGTCGAGGACGCTTCTTCCCGGATAA
The DNA here is from genome assembly GCA_910585755.1 of uncultured Muribaculaceae bacterium. GTDB lineage: Bacteria > Bacteroidota > Bacteroidia > Bacteroidales > Muribaculaceae > UBA7173. The sequence goes on from CAJUFH010000014.1 coordinate 27,151, forward strand.
CGCTGCCTGAAAGAGGGAAATACAGCGTGTATGTCCGCACATACAACTGGACCTCACCCTGGCACGAGGGGAAAGGACCCGGAGCCTTCCGGGTGGCGGTCGATGGGAAGCCGTTGAAAGGAAACGTAGGCAACACGGGAAATGCCTGGGAATGGCAGTACGCCGGAAACTTCAAGGCCGAGAAGGAAATCGTAACGCTGTCGCTCCGAGACCTTACCGGATTCGACGGCCGATGTGATGCCGTTTACCTCACGACAGACCCCGCCGATACCCCTCCGGCCGGAAAAGAAGTGCTTGCGGAGTTCAGAAAGAGGAACTCTCCCGCGACTGAAACGGCTGACGGCGGTTCATACGACCTCGTCGTAGTAGGCGGAGGCATTGCGGGGATGCACGCCGCCGTCAGCGCCGCCCGTCTCGGCCTGAAAGTAGCGCTCCTGCAGAACCGGCCTGTGCTCGGGGGCAACAACAGCTCGGAGGTCAGGGTACACCTCGGCGGAGCGCTCGACCTCGGCAGGTACCCGGCCCTCGGAACCATGCTCAAGGAATACGCCCCGACAATCGAGGGGAACGCCCAACCCGCGGCGAACTACGGCGATGCCGACAAACTGCGGTGGGTCCAGGCTGAACCGAACATCTCCCTTTTCCTCAACCTCCACGTCAACGGAGTAGAGACGGCTCCCGACAGCCGGATTCTCGCCGTAAGCGGGGTCGAGACCCTCAGCGGCCGCACGACGCGTTTCAGCGCGCCCCTCTTCTGTGACGCGACCGGCGACGGCACGGTAGGTTCTCTCGCCGGGGCCGACTATCGGATCGGACGCGAGGGGCGCGACGAGTTCGGCGAACCGTCGGCCCCCGAACAGCCCGACAATATGACGATGGGAACCTCAGTCCAATGGCGTTCGCGCGAACTGAACGCGGGCGAAAAGCCCGGTTTTCCGAAATTCGCATACGGCCTGGCGTTCAACGATTCGACCTGCCACCGCACTCCCGTCGGCGAATGGACCTGGGAAACCGGGATGCACGCCGACCAGCTTAACGCCTTCGAGCGCGTACGCGACTACGGGATGCTCGTGGCATACTCCAACTGGAGCTACATCGTCAACAGCCTCGGTCTGTTTCCCGACCGCAAACTCGACTGGGTGGCATACGTCGGCGGAAAACGCGAGACGCGCCGCCTCCTCGGCGACTATATTCTGAAAGAGGACGACCTGGTGAAGCGCATCAGCCACGAGGACGCTTCATTCACGACCACCTGGAGCCTCGACCTCCATTTCCCCGACCCGGAAAACAGCCGCCAGTTTCCGCAGGGGGCGTTCATCGCGTCGAACCGCCACGTATTCATCCACCCCTACGGCGTTCCATACCGCTGCCTCTACTCGCGCAACGTCCCCAACCTCTTCATGGCCGGGCGCGACATAAGCTGTACCCATTGCGCGCTCGGCTCGGTGCGCGTGATGCGCACAACCGCAATGATGGGCGAAGTCGTAGGAATGGCCGCGGCGCTCTGCAAGCGCCATGCCACCTCTCCCCGGGAAATCTACCGCAGCCACCTCCCCGAGCTGAAATCCCTTATGTCGCAGGGAACCGCCCGCCACCCCCTCCCCGACAACCAGCGCTACAACGAGGGCCACCATCTTTCCGACTGACGACTTCCCTGAGGATGCCGCTCCGCAAATTTATATGCTAAATTTTGGGGGATGTGTGGGGAGTTTTGTAACTTTGTGCGTGATTCGACAAAAACGAGTTAGCCTTTTATGAAAGTCATTGGAGCACATGTATCGGTGGAGGGCGGTGTCAGCAACGCGCCTGTCAACGCCGCGGCGCTGGAAATGGGAGCGTTCGCGCTTTTCACCCGTAACCCTTCGCGATGGAAGTCGGCCGCGATTTCAGCAGCCGAGGCCCGGCGCTTCAAGGAGAACTGCGAGCAGCACGAATACACCCCGCAGGTAATCCTCCCCCACGACAGCTTCCTTATCAATCTCGGCGCTCCCGACGCGGAAAAGCTCCGTATGAGCCGCGACGCGTTTCTCGACGAGATGCGCCGCTGCGAGCAGCTCGGCCTTACGATGCTGAACTTCCACCCCGGCTCGCACCTCAACCAGATTGAGGAAGCCGAATGTCTGGCCCGTATCGCCGAATCCATCAACCTGACGCTCCGGGAAACCTCCGGCATAACAGCCGTTATTGAATCGACAGCCGGACAGGGCTCCAACCTCGGCTTCCGCTTCGAGCACCTCGCCGCGATTATCGAGCAGGTCGAGGACAAGGAGCGCGTAGGGGTCTGCGTAGACACCTGCCATACGTTCGCGGCCGGATACGACCTGAAATCCCCCGCTGGCTACGACGAGACCTGGGAGGAGTTCGACCGCCTGATCGGCTTCAGATATCTCCGCGGGATGCATCTCAACGATTCCAAGAAAGGGTGCGGCTCAAGGGTCGACCGTCATATGCCGATAGGCACCGGCGAACTCGGTGCGGAGTTCTTCTCCCGCCTGATGAAGGACCCCCGCTTCGACGGCATCCCCCTGATTCTCGAAACCCCCGACGAATCGCTGTGGGGCAAGGAAATCGCGTGGCTTAAAGCCGAAGCCGCAGGCTCCTGAAAAACACGTCATTCTGAATAATATCTTATAGCAATTCGCTTTTACTTACACGCTTACTTACATTAATCATCCATGAGAACCAAACCTGACCTAAGTTTCTGGAAGCTGTGGAACCTCTCGTTCGGGTTCTTCGGCGTTCAGATCGCTTACGCCCTACAGAGCGCCAACGTCAGCCGTATCTTCGCGACCCTGGGCGCCGACCCCCACGATCTCAGCTATTTCTGGATTCTTCCCCCGCTTATGGGCCTTGTAGTACAGCCCCTTGTCGGAACCGCTTCCGACAAAACCTGGACCCGCATCGGACGCCGCCTCCCCTACCTCATCGTCGGAGCGGTAGTCGCCGTCCTCGTGATGTGCCTCCTCCCCAACGCCGGGTCCTTCGGCCTCGCCGTATCTTCAGCCATCCTGATTGGCCTTATAGCGCTGATGCTGCTCGACACCTCGATTAATATGGCGATGCAGCCGTTCAAGATGCTCGTCGGCGACATGGTTAACGAAAAGCAGAAGGGGCTCGCCTACTCTATTCAGAGCTTCCTCTGCAACGCAGGCTCAATCGTCGGGTATATCTTCCCCTTCCTTCTGACCTGGATCGGTTTCAAGAATACCGCTGCTGCCGGTGTGATTCCGCAGACAGTCGTGTTCTCCTTCTACTTCGGCGCGGCGATTCTCCTTGGGTGCGTAATCTATACACTTTGCAAAGTCAAGGAGTGGCCCCCCGCCCTCTACCAGGAATATAACGGAGGCGGCGAGACCGCGGCCGACGGGACTAAGGAAAAAACCAACCTGGTGAAACTCCTCGTAAAAGCCCCCTCGACCTTCTGGACCGTCGGCCTCGTGCAGTTCTTCTGCTGGTTCGCTTTCCTATTCATGTGGACCTACACCAACGGCACCATCGCCAAAAACGCCTTCGACTGCCCCGAGACCACCACTATCCACGGCATCGCCCAGACCGACGCCAACGGAAAGGTTGTCAACGAAATCTCAGCCAAATATATCCTCGTCAACGGAAAGGATGTGGTCGTTGACCACGGCAAAGCCACCGTTGCCGGAATCGAGACCGCCGACGGCAAATTCATCCCTGCTTCCTCCGTAGCGATTCTGCGCGACGATATGGAAAACCTCCCGCTCAAAAGCGGAGGCCTCGACCTCTCGATTCCCGTCAAAGGGATAGCCCTCCCCACCCCGGTTGTAGTCAACGACCTGCTTTATTCCGTCAACGGAGTCAGCGCCTACGCGTTCAACACCACGGTGCCAACCGACGGATGCCCTCTGCTTGTCAACGGCACCGACACAGTTCTCACCCCCGACTTCAAACTCGTTGATTACCTATCGCGCATGGAGGGCCCGACAGTGCTCACCACCGCCGACATCTGCACCCTCGACCCCAAGACCGGCGAACTCGTTATCGACGGCGCTTCGGAGGTAACGCTCGAAGACCCCTCCCGCGCGTCGTTCCGCACCTCGGTAGTGCTCAACACCGAATCCCCCGAATATAACGACGCTGGCAACTGGGTAGGCATCCTCTTCGCCGTCCAGGCAATCGGCTCCGTGCTGTGGGCCGTAGTGCTCCCGATGTTCCGCTCCCGCAAGTTCTCCTACTCCCTCAGCCTCCTGCTCGGAGCCGCCGGATTCGTGACCGCCGGATTGTTCCACGACCAGTACATGCTCTTCATCTCCTTCTTCCTGATTGGTTGCGCGTGGGCCGCCATGCTCGCATGGCCGTTCACGATACTCACCAACTCGCTCCGCGGAGGAAACATCGGCGCGTATCTCGGCCTCTTCAACTGCTCGATATGCATCCCGCAGATTGTCGGCGCGCTCCTCGGCGGCTGGATTCTCAGCTTCTTCGGCGGTGCCGACACCCTCGCTCCCCAGCACGTCATGATGATTATCGCCGGCATCTCCCTCTGCCTCGGCGCGATAGCCGTCGTGTTTATCAAGGAACACCAACCCGAAACCAACAAAGCCTGACCCCGATTATGAAGAAACTATATATGGCGGCTACCGCCCTCCTCATACTCAGCGCCTGCGGCGGCACGAAGGACTACGACAACTATGTAGCAACCCTCGCCGCCCAGCCCGCGGCGATTGACACAATCACTTCCACCCGCGGCTACGCCTCCTACATCGACTCCCTGCAAGCACTCACCGCCGACTTCGACGCCCTCGGCCTCAAACTCGACCCGACCCAGCGCGACGAAATCGAGTCCCTCGGCCTCAAAATCTCCGCCGCCCTCGACTCCAAATACCGCTCCCTCACCGCCGTCCCACAGGAAGCCATCACCCCGCAGGAAGCTCCCGACTCAGCCTCTATACCCACCTCTTCCAAATCCTCCTCCACCGCCGAATAACCCATCGCATACCCCTCCCGGGGTCGAAGACCCTGAATGTTCGTAACCCCATCATTAGCCGCAGGGGCGGCTAATGATGGGGTTGCTGCTTCCAGCCACTTAGTAAGGTTGAAAATCATTGCAAACAACTTATTATTCTAAGTTTAAAAATTTTAATATTGAGCGATATTTAAATAAGATTGGGCTAGATTCCACCCTAAATTAAGCTGATTCAGGTTAATTTAGTTTAAGAAAAGTTCCATTATTTTTTGAGTTGTCAGTAGTGAACGAAGATATTGCACAAAACCAACGCTTTATACCAAAATAACAACTATCATATCTTCCGTAGCATCTTCCCCGCATATTCTGCATCAACGACCTAAAAAATTTCTCAAAGCCATTAGTGTTTCAGATTTATTTATTAACTTTGCAGATAGTATAATGATTCGATAGATTAACAAGAGATGGAAGACCCACAATTAAAATACAAAGATGATTATCTAAAATGTCAAACTCAGGATGATTTTGAAAAATACTTTCTGAAATATGCCGGTGCACAGGATAATCCCTATCTAGATAAAGCGAAAAAAATAATTTTTCAAAAAGAAAAAATCAAAAAGGAGAATTCATACGGACTGGTCGTATTTTTGTTGTTTTTTGGAGTGGGATTTTTCTTATTAATGTTTTTTATGATAGCTAAAGATGCTGATAATTCTACAGACAGAATAATTTATAGGACTATTGCATCCGTGGTTTGCTCTCCGTTTATATTATATCCATTGTATACGTTAGTTAAAACCGTCAAGGTAAGATCTAAAAATAAATAGGCTTATGATGACAAAGGAACAAATGTCTTTGTGGGAGCTAGAGTATTTAAAAGCTTCTGCATCAGATACGATAATAAATTATATAATGGAATATGTAAAGACGGAGAATCCATTTGTTGATAAGGCAATTGAAAATCTCACTAAAGCCGAAATTTCAAGATTTGAGTCTACCTATAAGATTTTTAAATATAGATTAACACGACAACATTTTATTTGGGCCAAAGATTTTAGTTCTTGCAAAAATCAAAAAGATTATGAGGAATATTTTTTAAAATATAATGGCGATAAAAATAACCCCTACATTGAGATAGTTAAGGACCAAATCAAAGTCCGAAATAGTCTAAGTCTAATTTGGCGACTTCTCATAATGCTTTTGGGATTTACGATGTGCGGCGGATTAATATATTTAGGATGGTTAGGTGATGGCACTACCAATTCCTTCATTGCTTTAATGTGTTGTGCATGCATATTAGGTGCCTTTGCACTGTTTATATGTAGTCTTGTGTTTGTATGTAGCCCCAATACTTTTATTCATAAGAAATAAGATGTTCAGTGACACCAAACAAAGAGCAATATAATATATGGGAGCTTGAATTCATTAAATGTGGAAATTCAAGGAAGAAATTGCGCAATTATACTAAAAAATATAAAACCAATTCCGATAATCCATTTGCGGCTAAAGCTGAAGAATTGTTATCTAAGGACAATTCGGAAATTTTATGTTTTAACAATATTGAAATTAAAGGACTTAAAGAGTTCGATTTTACAAGCGTACTAATGGTATGTGGCTTCATTGGTTTAATAGCATTTGGCTGTTATATTAGTGATAATTGGCGCGATTGGTTAAAACCGAATGGTTCTACTCAGCAAGTGCAGATTCCGATAGTTCAACCAATAAGCCCAAAACCGACCCCAAATCCATCCCCAAATCCATCCCCGAATCCGAATCCGACTCCAAGCCCTACACCTGATCCACTACCTTACCCACAACCATATCCGAATCCGAATCCGACTCCAAGCCCTACACCTGATCCACTACCTTACCCACAGCCAAAGCCAAACTGGGAAGAGCTGTATCGTTCTCAGTATGCAGAAATGGAACGTCAGGCTGAACGTGATTATTATTCCTTGACCAATTTGGGTATACGATATAACAACAACGGAACTCCAGATGGATACACTTGTCGTAATGATCAGTATGTAGCTAATCAGCTCTCTACGTTTAGACAATTGCAACATAGAATGAGAGATTTACGCTTTGATGCTTCTAAGCATGGGGTACATATCTCTCAATCTTATTTGGAAAATGCAAATGTGAATTTATGATTTAATATCATGATTTATTGAAACTTGAATCAAACTCGCATTTTTAATGCGATTGATACCGCCCATAACTTTTGGAAAAGCAGCCATAAATTATGGACTATTCTGTTCCTTAACTCAACAATAGCCCCATCGGGGCGCTGCCTAGCATCGATGCCCGAGCCGCATTTACCTTCAACAAATGTCAGTGTTCCGCACAATACCTGAAATCAAATTGAAAAAACGGGACAATGGGCGGGATTTTATGGATTTTTTGCTAATTTTGCGGTTAGTTAACCGTAGCAGCCCATATGACACCGCTTAACGAAAAAATTTACGGCCTGATTGGATACCCGCTCGTCCATTCCTTCTCGAAGAACTACTTCAACCAAAAGTTTGAGGCCGAGCACATTAACGCCAAATATATCAATTTCGAGATTCCCGACATCGGCGACCTTATGGAGCTGATTGCGGAAACTCCGAACCTAAGCGGCCTTAATGTCACAATCCCCTACAAGGAGCAGGTACTCCCCTACCTCAACGACATTGATCCGGCAGCCAAGCGCATCGGGGCGGTAAACGTCATAAAGTTCGTCGAGGGAAAAAACGCTAACGACTTCAAACTCATCGGTTATAACAGCGACTACATCGGTTTCGGCGATTCAATCCGCCCCCTGCTGAAGCCATGGATGAAGCGCGCGCTCGTGCTCGGCACCGGGGGAGCCTCGAAGGCTGTCAATGTGGCGCTTGAAGACCTGGGGGTTGTACCACAGCCTGTTTCGCGCACAAAGCGTCCGGGGGTGCTGACCTACAGCGACCTCACCCCGGAAGTAATGGCGGAACACAAAATAATCGTGAACACGACTCCGTTAGGACTATATCCGAACGTCGACAGTTGCCCGGACATCCCGTATGACCTGCTCGACGACACTTATCTCTGCTACGACCTGCTCTACAACCCCGACACCACCCTCTTTATGAAGAAGGCGGCCGAACACGGGGCGGAGGTGAAGAACGGGCTGGAAATGCTTCTGCTGCAAGCCTTCGTGTCGTGGGAGATATGGAACTCCAAGCGGCGCCGATTCCTGTCGCCCGACTGACTTGTATATCGAAATATAACTCAAAACAACGGTTGTGAAACCGCAATACGTAATATATCAATAGCTTAACAACAGTGAAAGAAGAGATTGCACACTCTTGGAAGGAGCAGTACGGCAAATGGGTCTACATCCTTGCCGCCCTGCTGATTGTTTTCCCCTTTATGGTCGTCGGAGCCAGCGATTTTATCTCGCCCGCGATCGCCCTGTTCTCGGGGCTGGTTTTCGCCTTCATATTCCCGATGCCCTTCCCCAAATTCAATAAAAAAGCGTCGAAATATCTGTTGCAGGCATCTGTTGTCGGCCTTGGTTTCGGAATGAACGTCACCGAGGCCCTCAAAAGCGGTGCCGACGGCATGATGTTCACCATAGTTTCCGTAATCGGAGTGATGGTTTTCGGCGTTCTTCTCGGCTACTGGATGAACCTCCAGCGCAAAACCTCCTACCTGATCGCGTCCGGCACGGCCATCTGCGGAGGAAGCGCCATCGCGGCCGTCGGCCCCGTGCTGAAAGCCAATGACCACGAAATGGCCGTCTCCCTCGGCGTAATCTTCATCCTCAACGCCATCGCCCTCTTTATCTTCCCGCCGCTCGGCAGGATGTTCGACATGTCGCAGGCACAGTTCGGAACCTGGGCCGCCATCGCTATCCACGACACCTCCTCGGTAGTCGGCGCCGGCGACGCATACGGCCGGGAGGCATGCCAGATCGCGACGCTGATCAAATGTACCCGCGCGCTGTGGATTATCCCCCTCGCGTTCGTGACCATGTTCATCTTCCGCGACAAGAACTCCAACAGCATCTCGATACCCTGGTTCATCTTCCTGTTCGTAATCGCCATGGTTATCAATACCTACTGCGGCGTTCCTGAGAGCCTCAGCAAGGCGATTGTCTACATCTCGAAGAAAGCCCTCGTGGTTACTCTCTTCTTCATCGGAGCCGGACTGTCGCTCTCGATGATAAAGAAAGTAGGTATCAAGCCGCTTCTCCTCGCCGTCCTTCTCTGGATTATCATCGGCGTTTCCTCCTTCTTCGTGGTTATCCATACCATCGACTAACATTCTACTGAAATGAACGGCGGACTGCGTTCCACCCCGCTCCTATACCCCACCGCAGCTTTCGCGGTGGGTATTGTTTTGTCCGTCGAGTTCCAAAGTCAGACCTGGTGGATTGCCGCGGCATTGGCCGCCGCGGCTCTTACCGCCCAGCTTTTAGGGAAAGGCTATGCCGGGGTTCTCGCCGTCATGGTGGCATTGGGGTGCGCCTCGATGGGCTTCCGGCTGCCATACACGCCTGACTTCGCGCTCCTCACCCCGGCCCGCGAAATCACGGCTACCGTTACCGAGGCCCGCGAAAGCGACAGCGGAAGCCGCCTTATTGTCGAAGTCCGCGGCAATCCTCCCTTCAAAGCCATCGTCTACATCCGTTCCGGCGAAGCGCTGTTCCATAAAAACGACATAGTGCGCTTCAACGGCGTATGGAGCGCTCCAGATGAGCCGGCCGACGTCCCGTATGAGTTCTCAATGGCGCCATATTGCTTCCGGCGCGGCATAACCGCCATATGTCGCGCCGACCGATTCGAGATAATCTCCCGTGGGACCTATATGCCCTCCTTCGCTGAACAGGCGAGGGCGCGTCTCGCCAAGGGGATAATGGATTCGGGAGTCTCCATAGCTACCGCCGACCTCATGGAAGGTCTACTGCTCGGCAACTCTGACGCGATCGACAGCCAGACCCGCGAACGGTTTTCCCAAGCGGGCCTGGCGCATATGCTCGCCCTCAGCGGCACCCATCTGTCAGTCATAACCGCCCTGCTGGCAATGGTATTCATCCCTCTGCGGCTCGGAGGAAGACGGCGCTGGGCGTGGGGAGCCACGATGGCGGCGATGTGGTGCTACGTCCTGCTGACCGGCGCGCCAGCCTCCGTAGTCCGCGCCGCCGTGATGGCGAGTTTCGTAATCGCGGGAAAACTTATATCGCTGCCGACTTCGAGCTTCAACTCCCTCTGCGCGGCCGCCCTCGCGATTCTGCTGTTCAGCCCCGGCGAGCTGTACTCGCCCGGCTTCCAGATGTCGTTTCTCGCAGTCGCGGGGATATTGATGTTCGCCTTCCGGCTCACAGCGGTAGGCCCCCGCAACCCGGTTCTGAGGATTATATGGACTTGGTGCGCGGTCTGCGTTGCCGCAGTCGCGGGGACCGCCGGAATCAGCGCGTGGCTGTTCCACCGCTTCCCGGTAGCGTTCCTTCTTTCGAATATTCCGGCGACATTGCTGCTCCCGCTGTTCATGGGTGGCGGCATACTCCTTCTGTCGCTCTCCCTCGCGGGTATTCACGCCGGATGGCTCGCGGTATGTGTCGACGGCATCGGCTCGGCTCTCAATAATATTGCTGACGCTGTAAATTCCTTGTGGTGGCATCAGGTCGACGGCCTCTGGTTCCCCTTCTGGACGCTCCTATTCTATTACGGAGGGCTTCTGCTGCTCTACCTCGCGCTTGAGCGGCGCAAACCGCTGTACGCCGTTTCCTCCGCCATAACGCTGCTAACATTCGCCGGACTAAGCATCCTCCTCTCTCCCCGGCCTCCCCGACAGGAGCTGTTCAGAATAACCGACTCGTTCTGCACCGCCTGGGTGGTGTTCGACGACGGAAAGGCGTGGCTCGTAAGCGACGCGCCGCCCCGACATAAGGAAGCACTGAGGAACCGCGTCGGCTGGCGCCTTAACGAGCCCCTCGCGATCCGAGGCATCGACTCACTGCAGACGGCCCCCGACTCACTCTCAACCCCCTTCCTGCGTATCTCCCGCAACAAGGTCGCCGTCGGACCGGTCGACATTGTTTTCATCGACCGCCCGCACGATGTCGTACCGCTTGTACGCAAGCCGTGTTACGCCGTGGTCGGTAGCCATTACCGCCATAACATCAAGGCGGTAGCGGAAACTATCGCCCCGGACACAATAATACTGTCGCCGAGCCTCGACTACGAAATAGAAAAGAAATTCGCCTTGCAGCTTGACTCCCTGGGAGTTGCTTATTTGAGGGAGGCATACAGATATTGGAAATAGGGGGATATATAAGTGCCAGGCCGCTTGATCTGCCCGTCGAAAAGCACTATGTCCAGGTCGATTTCCACCTCCCCGTCGGCATGTCTCTCCCGATGGGCTCCCTCATAACGCTTCAGTACGCTGTTCAGCTCCTCATAATCGCCGTCATAATTTCCAAGGCACAGACTGTTGGTGTACCGGCGTTCAGTGCGCCCGCTCGTATCATTCGAGTCAAGCATCGGAGAGAACACGCAGTCCGAACCGAAAAGCTCTTGCAGAAAATCCTCCGCTTCGTCTACCCTGCGTTCCCGGTCGGAAGAATTGCTCCCGACGCAAACCACAACCCGGTACTCGTAAATCTCATTCATTACGGTTCAGCATACCCCCGACTGGTCGACTCCGCGGAGCGACAGTCCGATCCTGCGCCGCCCCAGGTCTACCGAAATGACTTTCACCATAACGTGCTGATGGAGTTTCAGCACCTCCGCGGCGGAGCGCACCCGGCGGTCGGCAAGCTGGCTGACATGAATCAGGCCGCTCTCGTGAAGCCCTATGTCGACGAACGCGCCGAAATCTGTCAGGTTGTTGACGATACCGGGAATAACCATACCCTCCCTCAGGTCTTCTATCTCGCGTACCGAGTCGTCAAACCGGAACTCGGCGGCCTTCTCTCTTGGGTCGCGCCCCGGCTTGCGCAGCTCCGCGATAATATCGTTGAGCGTCGGCATCCCGATTTCGTCGGTAACATACCCGGCAAGGTCGATTTTCCCTATTGACTCGTTGTTTGATACAAGCTCCCCTACGGAAAGCCCGGCATCAGCGGCCATACGCTCCACAAGGGAGTAACGCTCCGGGTGGACGGCGGTATTGTCAAGTATGTTATCGCTTTCGGGAACGCGGATGAAACCGGCGCACTGCTCAAACGCCTTCGCTCCGAGCCGCGGCACTTTCAGCAGCTCGCCGCGCGAAGAGAAGTTGCCGTTGCTCTCGCGGTAGGCCACGATATTGCCGGCAAGGGCGTCCCCGATACCTGAAACATAGGAAAGCAGCCGCCGCGAGGCGGTGTTAAGATTAACCCCTACGGAGTTGACACAGCTCTCGACCGTCATGTCGAGCGAGCGTTTGAGTTTGGCCTGGTCCACATCGTGCTGGTACTGCCCCACCCCGATTGACTTCGGATCGATCTTGACAAGCTCGGCGAGGGGATCCATAAGCCTGCGCCCGATAGAGACAGCCCCGCGGACCGTCACGTCATAGTCCGGGAACTCGTCGCGGGCGATTTGCGAGGCCGAATAGACAGAAGCCCCGTTCTCGCTGACGACGTACACCTCTACCTTATGCGGGAAACGCAGGGAGCGCACGAAACGCTCCGTCTCGCGGCTCGCCGTGCCGTTACCGATTGCGATAGCCTCGATATCGTATCGTTCGACCAGGTTCAGAAGCCGCTTTTCGGCATCGAGCGTGTAATTGCGGGGAGGGGTAGGATATATCACGTCATGGCACAGGAGCGCGCCCGCCTCGTCGAGACAGACAACCTTGCACCCCGTGCGGTAGCCGGGATCGATGCCCATCGTGCGTTTCGGGCCGAGTGGCGCGCCGAGCAAAAGCTGGTGAAGCGAGTCGGCGAAAATCTTTATCGCCGCGTCGTCGGCCTTCTCCTTCGCCTCGGCGGAAATCTCCGTCTCAATCGACGGGACGATAAGGCGCTTGTAAGCGTCGCGGACAGCATCTTCAACTATCGCGGCAGACGGCTTCAGCCCATCCTTGCGGAGGAAGATGCGCGACAACCGCTCTACCATCGCGTCGTTGTCAATACCGACAGACACCTTCAGCAGCCCTTCGGCCTCCCCGCGCCGCATGGCGAGATAGCGGTGAGAGGAACAGCGGTTAAGCGGCTCGCTGACCTTGAAATATGTCTGGTAGTTCGCCGCCTCTTCCTCCTTTCCCTTGACTACCTTGCAGCCCAGGACGGCGGAACGGCGGAATGTGGCGCGCACTCGTTCGCGGGCAGTCTCGTTCTCGCTGACCCATTCCGCGATGATGTCCGAAGCCCCGGCAATCGCCGCGCCGGCGTCTGCGACATTCTCTCCGACATACTTCGCTGCTGTCTTTTTCGGATCGGCGCAACGCTGCGACATTATGATTTTCGCAAGGGGTTCGAGACCGTTTTCCCTGGCAATCTGCGCCCTGGTGCGCCGCTTGGGCTTATAGGGCAGATACAGGTCCTCGAGCGCGGCGAACTCCTTGGCCGCGTCGATTCGCTGACGCAGCTCGTCGGTCAGCTTTCCCTGCGACTCGATTGTCTGCAAAATGTATTCCTTACGTTTGAAAAGCTCCTGGAGCGCGTCAAACCGCTGCTGTATGGCGAAAATTTCTACTTCGTCAAGCCCACCTGTCGCCTCCTTGCGGTAGCGGCTTATGAAAGGGATGGTCGAGCCTTCGGCAAGCAGCCCGAGAGCGGCGACAACGTGTTTTTCAGGGATATTAAGCTCCCCGGCGATGATTTCGGTAGCGGAAAGGGACATAGGATGGTAAGAGAGAGTGTTTATTAGAGATTGCAGTAATCAGTCGCAGCGAAGAGTCAGCAACGTGATTTCGGGAGTGGCGCCGATACGCATTGGAACCCCGACCTCACCGGCACCGATGTTGACGTAGAGCTTGCGTTCCCCGGCCGGGTCGGCATACATGCCTCCCCAGGTCTCGTAGCGCATCGAGGCCGGCGACAGCCCGAACACTTCGACCTGCATCGCGTGGGTATGCCCGGCGAGCGAGAGGGCTACGTTCAGATTGCCGTTATCCCTTATGGAGTCGACCCAGTGGGCCGGATTGTGGGTCAGCAATATCTTCGCGACAGAGTCGTCCAGCGCCGGATAAGCCTTTGAGAGCGAGCCGTAGACCGGGAAGGGCGCGTCGCCGATTTTTTCCACCCCGATAAGGGCTATCGAGTCGTTGCCGCGGCGCAGCCATTCAGTCTCGTTAAGGAGCAGCCGGATTCCCGCACGGCGGTAAGCGTCGTAGAGCTCCTCCATATTGGCCGCCTTAGCCTCGGAAGAATCCCATTCGCGGTAGTCGCCGTAATCGTGGTTCCCGAGAATGGCATACACCCCTCCGGGAGCCTCCAGGCGCGACAGGGTCTTTACAAAGGGGTGAATCTCATCCGACTGCCGGTTGACAATATCCCCTGTGAATACAATCGCGTCGGGGCGCAGAGCGTTTATCTCGTCGACGAGCTTTGAGACAAAAGCGGTATCAGAGCCGAAGGTTCCGACATGCAGGTCGGAGAACTGTGCGACCCGGTATCCGTCGAAAGCATCAGGAAGCCCCCTGACCGGGACCTCAACATCCTTCTTGTCAATATCGTACCGGGTTACAAGCGCGCCCCACCAGAAGCAGACGAAAACTACTACCGCCAGCACGACCCCGGTCCACGCCATTCCGGGAATACGCCCCTTGTGCCACAGCCTCGGCAAGCCGCCGATAATGTCAAACACACCCGCGATAAATTTCGGAATATATATCGAGAAATAAGCGAAGAGCAGCCACATCTTGACTACCAGCTCGTCGGAACTTCCCGAACGGGCCGGGACAATCATCGCCGCGAGCAGCAGTGCCGCGAACGCGAGCGCCGTCCATTTCTGTATGCGGCTGAGAACCTTCCTGTTAAACGAACGTCTCTGCAACTGGCGGTAAATATACCAGTCTACCAGCCCGTTGAATACCAACAGGGTCAGAAGCAACATCAACGAAACGCGCATATCGTTCTTTTAATAGTCTGTTCATTATTCCCCCTCGGCCAAGAGCTTGTTGCGCAGCGGATTCGCATACATTTCCAGTATGGCGTGGCGCATGAACTCCCGCTCCTCGGCGGTAACGTCAGGAAGGTCGACGTTCGCGATCTGGCCGTCGAGATACTTGTTGAAATTCTCGACATCGGCCGCGGTATAGCAATCCTTGAAGCGGTCGGTGCTGTTTACAGTGTCGAACGCTATGTAGTTCAGCGGGAAAATCTGGTATCCGCGGTGGATATAGTTGTCAATGACAGAGCAAACTCTGCGGACAACCTCTACCTTGTCGGTACACTCCCTTAGGGATTCAAGTTCCGGGTTAATACACGGGCAGATGTTGAAATGCACCCTACCCTTGAATTGCAGAATACCCGTCTCCATGCTGAAAAGGTCGTCGCGCTGCGACTTCTTAAATTCCGGGTCGCGGCGGCGCGCGAGAAATTCCCGGGCCTTGAGGTAATCGTTAGGGTCGTATTCGTAGGAAATCGAGGTCGGAGTGATGTTCAGTTCGAGCAGGCGCCCGGCAATAGTGGGAGCGTCCCCTGCGAGAGCCAGCATCTTCAGGACACTTTCCTGGGTAACGTCGTTGGAATCCTTAGCGCGCCCTTCGCGCTGCGCGATCCAGACCGATTCCCCCTTTTCCCGGATACAGTAGTGGATATAGCCCGAGAGCTGCTTGGCGGCCTCCAGCGCCTTGGTAAGGCGTAGGTTACGTTTCACAATGATTCCCTTGTTGAGGCGCACGAGATCCGAAATCCAGTCGTAAATCAGCAGGTTGTCTCCCAGGGCCACCTCCTGCGCTGGAAGTCCGTGGCGGAGCATAGCAAGCCCTAAGAAGGAAGCGTCGAGCACTATGTCGCGGTGGTTGGTGATGAACAGGCGGCTCTTCGACAGGTCGAGATTGTCAATCCCCGAGTCGGTGACCCCCGAGGTGGTCG
Organism: uncultured Muribaculaceae bacterium; assembly: GCA_910585755.1. Lineage (GTDB taxonomy): Bacteria > Bacteroidota > Bacteroidia > Bacteroidales > Muribaculaceae > UBA7173. The sequence continues at coordinate 43,074 of CAJUFH010000014.1, forward strand.
CCTTTTCGAGCATCAGGAGTATGTCGAGCATTATATAGCGCTGGAAATCATCCTTGTTGGTGATTTTCATCAGCTTGGCCGACAGCTCTTTGAAATCGACATCGGGCATTATGTATCGTATCGCGCGCTCGAAACCGGGGTCGGCAAGCAAATGAGCCATTCGCTGCTGGAACTGGTCGTCGTCGTGCGGAGCTATTTCTTTATATTCTTCCGGAGTATGTGTCATGGCATTGGAATGACAAAAGAAGGGTATTTACCTACCGATTCCCGGGGTCCACACCCTCATACGAGCCGCAAAATTAAACAATAAAACAGAATATTTAAAAACAAACGGCGCGTATGCGCCGTTTTTTAGCTTAATTTAAGGTTACGTCACCCCTCCGGCAACCCTTCAGTCTTCCATCTCCGCATACTGGATAACCGTAGGGCTTTCCACATCAACCCCGTATTCCTTGGCGCGGGCCAGGATCGCGCGGGCCAGCTTTGGCTTCAATTCTTCGGGACAATAACGGAAATAGGCCTCGGCGGCGCGCACATGCGCCGCGTCGGGCATAGGATACTCCCTCCGTTCCGGCAGTCCGAAAACGCTGGAGGGAAGCTCTTCCTTTTCTCGATACGATATTCTGTCTGACATAATATGTTGAGTTTAATGTTCTTTTATAGGAACAAACCGCGGCCTCCGAAAGTTGGAGCCCGCGGCATATAATAAAACTAACGTATCTGTCAGATATTTCAGAAGGGCAAAAGGAACGATTCCAGCCATATGCAGACCATGCCGGCGATATATCCCGCCAGAGCCATCCAGGTCACGCGCTTTACATACCACATAAACTGGATTTTCTCGATGCCCATTGCGACAACGCCCGCGGCCGAGCCGATAATCAGCAGCGAGCCGCCGACCCCGGCGCAGAACGTCAGCAGGTGCCAGAAAAGACCATCGGCAACGAAGAACTGGGTATAGACAGGGTCGGCCGAAGCCTGGATCATCGCTTCCGTAGCGACCGGGTACATATTCATACAAGCCGCCACAAGGGGCACATTGTCGACTATCGACGAAAGAATACCGATTATCCCGTTGATAATGTACGGCTGGTGGAACTGCTCGTTGAGCCACGCCGCAAGCTCGGCAAGGATACCCGCCTGCTGAAGGGCGGCAACCGACATCAGGATGCCGAGGAAGAACAGGATTGTCGACATATCGATACTCTTGACAACCTGCGAGATACGCCCCTCCATCTTGGAATCGAGGTTGTAGTGGCGAACGATTAGCTCCGTGGCGAGCCACAGCGCCCCGAGCGAGAAAAGTATCCCCATATAGGGAGGCAGGTGGGTAACCGACTTGAAAATCGGGACCAGCAGCAGACCCGCGACTCCGCACACAAGGATGCAGACCGACAGATTGTAATGATGATCTGAAAGCACATAACCCACGCGGTGGTCATTCTCATTAAGCTGCTCCACAGGCTCGCTTTTCACGAAATGCGTTGCAATCCAGGTCGGGACTACCATAGAAACCAACGACGGCAGCAACAGATTGACAATCAGGTCAACCGAGGTCACATAGTTCTTCATCCAGAGCATTATGGTCGTTATATCGCCGATGGGCGACCACGCTCCTCCCGCGTTCGCAGCCAGGACAATTACGCAGGCGAACATCCAGCGCTCCTTTTGGTCAGAGAGCATGCGGCGAAGCATCATTACCATGATAATCGTAGTTGTCATATTGTCGAGAATGCTCGACAGGAAGAACGCTACGAAGGCAAGCACCCACATAAGCCCGCGCTTGTTCTTCGCGTGGATACGCCGCACTATGATGTTGAACCCGCCGTAACGGTCAATCAGCTCGACTATAGTCATCGCGCCAATCAGGAACACGACAATCTCGCAGGTATCGCCCAGCGCCTCGACAATGTCGCCCGACAGGTTGGGGTCGTGCCCCATCAATCCGTAGACAGCCCAAAGGATTCCGCACATCAGCAGCGCGAACGTCGCCTTGTTGATATGCAACACATGCTCAAGGGCTATCCCGAGGTAGCCGAGCACAAACAAAACAATTAAAACAGTGACCATCAGCTTGACAGCAATATATAAAAACCTTGATTCTGCTAATCGCCGCGGCTCCTCTGCCAAAGCGCGCGGCACATCCATGATTATGCAAACCAAAGTTAGCCATTAATTACGGAAAAAATTCCGTAATTCGATGTTTCTGCCAATTTTTCGACCTTTTTCCAAACAATAATTTCTGCTTACGTCCCATGCGGAAACAGGTACGGAATCTATTGCGGTAATAAACCGGTGTAGGGACGCGGCGTGCCGCGTAAGACCAGATAAACATAACCGTTATTTCCGACAGCGGAGCGGCGAAGCCGCGGCGTAATTATAGCACCAGGTCGAGCGACCGCAGGAAGCGAAGGCCTGGTGTCTGGTCAGTCACGATTGAACGGCTTCGGAGAAGTCGCATAATAATGGTCTTGACTGTATTGCCACAATATGTACCCGGATGGGAGGGTGCTATCAGAACGGTTCAGATGGGCCGTTATGATACGCCCTCACTCGATGCGGGCGATGGAGGCGCCAAGACGGTTCAACCGCTCGTCGATGCGCTCATAGCCCCGGTCAATCTGCTCGATATTGCCGATCACGCTCGTTCCCTTGGCCGACATAGCCGCGAGGAGCATGGCGATGCCGGCGCGGATGTCCGGCGAACTCATATGGTTGCCGCGGAGGGTGAACTTATGGTCGTGGCCGATTACGACGGCGCGGTGGGGGTCGCAGAGTATGATCTGCGCCCCCATATCGATAAGGCCGTCCGTGAAATATAGGCGGCTCTCGAACATTTTCTGGTGTATCAGCACGCTCCCGCGGCACTGCGTAGCCACCACCAGCATCACGCTCAGAAGGTCGGGAGTCAGGCCAGGCCACGGCGCGTCGGCGATGTTCATAATCGACCCGTCAAGCGCCGTGTCGATAACGTAGCTCTCCTGCGCCGGCACGAAAATATCGTCGCCCCGCTGCTCGAGAAGGATGCCGAGGCGCCGGAAACTCTCCGGGATAATCCCCAGGTTCCCGTAGCTGACATTCTTGATTGTCAGCGAGCTGCGGGTAAGAGCCGCCATACCTATAAAGCTGCCGACCTCGATCATGTCGGGGAGTATGCCGTGGACCGCGCCACCCGGTTCGCCGTTGAAGCCCTTTATAGTCAGCAGGTTTGACCCTATGCCGGAGATTTCGCACCCCATGGCTGTCATCAGCTTGCAAAGCTGCTGGACATAAGGCTCGCACGCCGCGTTGTAAATCGTCGTAACCCCCTCGGCGTAAGCCGCCGCCATGAGGATGTTCGCCGTCCCTGTCACGGAAGCCTCGTCGAGCAGCATGTAAGTGCCCTTCAGCTTCCGCCCTTCGGGAACCGTCAGCAGGTAAGCGTGTTTTTTCGGCTCGTAGGTATATTCCGCCCCGAGGTTTATGAATCCCTGGATATGGGTGTCAACCTTCCGGCGCCCAATCTTATCCCCGCCCGGCTTCGGGAAATAAACGCTTCCGAAACGTCCTAACAGCGGCCCGACAACGAGCACCGACCCGCGAAGCTGCGAGGCGCGGGTGATGAAATCGTCAGAGAGTATATACGAAGGATCGATATCATCCGCCTGGAAGGTGTAGCGCCCTCTCTCGTGGCGCGTAACCTTGACTCCCATCTGACGCAGAAGTTCGATGAGATTCTTGACATCGCGTATTTCCGGTATGTTGGAAATTTCGACCGGCCGGGAAGTCAGCAATGTAGCGCTGATAACCTGCAACGCCTCGTTTTTGGCGCCCGCGGGAACTATTTCACCGCTGAGAGTGCGCCCCCCCTCTATTACGAATGAGCTCATCAATTCTACTTATTTCTGCGTCAGATTCATTACTCCGCAGCCCGAAAGCCGCGCACATATATTATATTCTCTTATTATATTCTCTTTTTAGCAGTCCTCTCCGAGCTGGACCACTTCCGGCCAAAGGAGGATTCCGAAAGCCTCCTCGACCCGGCGCTGCACCCTCCGCTGGAGGGCTACCACGTCTCCCGCGGTCGCAGTTCCGTCTCGGTTGACAATCACGAGCGGCTGTGTCGGCCATAACGAGGCTCCTCCTTCGGCGAAGCCCTTGCAACCCGCCTTGTCGATCATCCACGCCGCGGAAAGTTTCACTGCCCCGTCGGCGCCCTGATGATATTGCAGGGAAAGGTGTTCCGCACCCTGTCTCGTGCAGAACTTCTCCCACGATTCCTCTATCGCCGGGAGAACGGCCGCTGGCACGACAGGATTTTTGAAATAACTCCCCGCGCTCCCAACGACAGCCGGATCAGGCAACTTCGCGGCGCGCACCTTCCGGACTGCCTCCGCGATCTGAGCAGGGGTAACCTCATCCTCCGGAACGTCGCTGAGCGCCTCCCGTATCCCGGCATAGCCGAGCCGCGGGGCGCGGACACGGGAAAGTTCGACCTCGACTTCGTAAATCGCTATTCTCGGAGCGCCGGGGGTCTTGAAAACCGACTGGCGGTAGCCGTAGGCGCATTCCTCCTTCGAGAACGAAACGGGTTGCAATGTGTCAAGGTCAAACCCATTGACTTTTACAACGCTTTGCGAGAACTCCGCACCGTAAGCGCCGACATTCTGAACCGCCGCGCCACCGACACGTCCGGGAATGGCAGCGAGGTTTTCCAGCCCCCAAAGCCCTTTGCCTACCGCATACCCGACGAGAGCGTCAAGGGGCAGGCCGGCCTGAACCACGAAACGCGCCCTGCCATTCTCCCCGCCTTTTACTACGGAGATACCCTCTCCGACGCAGCGAAGCACCGTCCCGCGGTAAAACTCATCCAGGAACAGCACGTTGCTTCCCCCGCCGAGACAGAACACTTCGCCGGAAAGCAGCCCGGGTTCGTCTGCGGCAAGCCGCCGCAGGTCGTCAAGGTCGCGGTACTCCACTAAACAGCCACATCCGGCAGGAGTGCCGAATGTGGTCAGTTTTGTAAGGTCCGCGTTATGTGTGACGCTGTACATCAGCCACCGAAGTTATCGTAGTGTATGCTTTCAGGCTCGACTCCGATCGAATAGAGCATCTTGTTGACCGCGGCGCTCATCGGGCCGGGGCCGCACATATAATACTCTATATCCTCGGGCGATTCGTGGTCCTTGAGGTAAGTATCGTACATCACCTGGTGGACGAAGCCCGGGGTGTACTTTACCCCCGCTTTGTCGGCCGCGGGATCCGGGCGGTCAAGCGCGAGATGGAAATGGAAGTTGGGGAACTCCTTTTCCAGCTCAAGGAAGTCGTTGAGATAGAACACCTCGTTAAGCGCGCGGGCGCCGTAGAAATAGTGCATCTCCCGGTCGGTAGTCTTCAGCGTCTTGGTCATATGCATGATCTGCGCGCGGAGCGGGGCCATGCCGGCGCCCCCGCCTACCCATATCATCTCGTTCTTCGAGTTGAAGATGGGATGGAAGTCGCCGTAAGGGCCGCTCATCAGCACCTTGTCGCCGGGCTTGAGAGTGAAGATGTAGCTCGACGCTATGCCGGGGTTCACATCCATGAAGCCCACTTCGGGTTTCGGCTTGAACGGAGGGGTAGCGATGCGCACCGTAAGCATGAAGCGGTCTCCCTCGGCGGGATAGTTCGCCATAGAATACGCTCTGACCGTAGTCTCCGTGTTGACGCATTTGAGGTCGAAAAGACCGAACTTCTCCCAGGCCGGAAGATACTCGGCCCCGATCGAAGCCTTGTCGATATCCATGTCGTAGTCGATTTTGAAGGGAGGAATCTTGATCTGGGCGTACGAGCCGGGGATGAAGTCCATATGCTCCCCTTCGGGGAGGGCGACGATGAACTCCTTGATGAAGGTCGCAACGTTGTTGTTCGACACAACGGTACACTCGTATTCCTTTATGTCGAGAACCGAGGCCGGAACCTTTATGTCGATGTCGTTCTTGACCTTAACCTGGCACGCCAGGCGCCAGTTGTCCTTGATTTCCTTGCGGGTGAAGTGGACGGCCTCGGTCGGGAGAATCTCGCCACCCCCCTCGGGAACCTGAACCTTGCACTGGCCGCAGCTACCCTTTCCGCCGCAGGCGGAGGGGAGGAAGACATTCTTCGAGGCGAGCGCCGAGAGGAGCGGCCCTCCGGCAGCGACTTCGACCTTACGGTCGGAATTAATCGTTACAGTCACGTTGCCCGAGCTGACGAGGTACTTCTTGGCTATAAGGAGCACGGCGACCAGCACCAGGGTGATGACCAGGAAGATTGTAACACCCGACAGCACCGTGGGCCAAAGGGTTGATGTTTCCAACAGTATCATAGTCGAATGTCGTTTAGATTTTGATGCCTAAGAAGCTCATGAAGGCGATGCCCATCAGAGCGCACAGGATAAACGTGATGCCGATGCCGCGGAGAGGGGCCGGAACGTTGGAGTAGGACGCTACCCTCTCGCGGATCGCGGCAATCGCGGTAATGGCCAGCAGCCATCCCAGGCCCCAGCCGGCTCCGGCGCAGGTCGCGGTCCAGACGCTCGTCCATCCGCGCTGCTGCATGAACAGCGAGCCGCCGAGTATCGCGCAGTTAACGGCGATAAGCGGCAGGAAGATACCGAGCGACGCGTAAAGGCTCGGAGAGAACTTCTCGACGGTCATCTCCACCAACTGCGTCATCGACGCGATTACGGCGATAAACATTATCAGCGACAGGAAGCTCAGGTCGACATCGGCATACTCCTCGCCGAGCCAGCTCAAAGCGCCCGCTTTCAGCACATAATTTTCAAGAAGATAGTTGATCGGGAGGGTCACGACGAGCATGAACGTGACGGCGACTCCAAGCCCGAACGCGGTTTTTACGTTCTTCGACACTGCCAGGAAGGAGCACATGCCGAGGAAGTAGGCAAACACCATGTTGTCGACGAATATCGACCGTATGAACAGATTGAAATTTTCCATTTCCAATTGATTCTCTATGGGTTATCTATTTCCAGGCTTCAGGCTTTCTCCTGCAGCTCCGGGTTGCGGGCGCGGTGTACCCAGATTACGCACGCGACAACTATAAGCGCCATCGGGGGCAGGATCATCAGGCCGTTGTTGGCATAACCCGCGTCGTACCACGACTGCGGGACTACCTGGTAGCCGAAAAGCGTTCCGCTCCCGAGAAGCTCGCGGAAGAAGCCGACGACTACGAGAATCCACGCGTAGCCAAGACCGTTGCCGATTCCGTCAAGGAACGAGGGCCAAGGCTTGTTGCCCATCGCGAACGCCTCAAGGCGACCCATCAGTATGCAGTTCGTTATTATCAGTCCGATAAACACCGAAAGCTGCTTGCTGACGTCATACGCGTATGCCAGAAGCAACTGGTTGACGATGATAACCAGCGCCGCGACAACGACAAGCTGCACTATGATACGGATATTGGTCGGGATCGTGTCGCGTATCAGCGAGATAATCACGTTGGAAAAGGCAAGCACGGCGATAACCGACAGTCCCATCACCAGGGCCGGTTCGAGTTTGGCCGTAACCGCCAGGCACGAGCAGATACCGAGCACCTGCACTATGACGGGGTTGTTCTTCGACAGAGGGTTGAAAAACACCTCTTTATAATTGATTTTGTCTGCCATTGCCTTTATTTTTCGCTAAGTGATTCGAGATAAGCCTTATACGGGGTCAGGCATCCGTCGAGCATCGAGGCCACGCCGAGAGATGTGATTGTGCCGCCCGAAATGCCGTCGACATAGTCCATGTCCCCCTCAGGCTTCTGCCCTTTCTTTACTACCGTAACCGGAACGAACTGCCCGTTCTTCTCCACGGAAAGCCCGCGGAACTGGTCGGAGAACGCCGGCTTGGCGATTTCAGCGCCAAGGCCCGGAGTCTCTCCCTGGTGGTCGAAGAACGCTCCGTAGATGGTCGAGCCGTCCGCGTCAAAGGAAACGTACCCCCAGATCGGACCCCACAGGCCCATTCCGGCGAGGGGCAGTATGTATTTGGTCCCGGCGTCGGGAAGGGTGCAGACGTAGACCGGCAGCAACCGCTCGTCGGCAGGTTTCTTGGCCTCGGCCGCCACATCGACGTTAAACGCCTCGACGCCGGCGACCTTCTCCCCAGCGGAATTAACCACATACTGGTCGGTTATAAAGTCCTGGAAGGCATCAATAACCTCATCGGCAGGATACGTCAGGCGCACGGCCTGGAGAATCTGCCCCATCTTGTCGGCCCGCGCGTTGTCCTGCTGCTTCTCCTTGAGCGACATCGCGGTAAAGGCGAGAGCCGCCCCGACGACAACGACAAGGACCGTTATATAGACAATCGTATAAACGTTGCTTTGCTTGTTAATCATCTTTCTATCGCTCTATGGGTTAGGACTTGGCGCGGGCGAGGCGGCGGCGGACGTTGGCCTCCACTACGCAGTAGTCGATCAGCGGGGCCAGGGCGTTCATCAGAAGCACGGCGAGCATCGCGCCTTCGGGATAACCATTGTTATACGTGCGGATCAGGATTGCCACAACTCCGACAAGGAAGCCGTAGATATACTTCCCGACATTCGTGCGGCACGACGTTACAGGGTCGGGGGCCATGAATACTGCCGCGAACGCGAAACCGCCCAGGCAGAGCTGCTCCCCTACCGAAAGGAACGAGGCAGGATACGTCGGGGTCGCGAACAGGTTGGCGACAAGCGCCATGACAGCCCCTCCGGCGAACACAGAGAGGATGATGCGCCACGACGCGATCCCCGTCAGCAGCAGAATCAGGCCGCCAATCAGGATACAGAGCGTCGAGGTCTCGCCGAATGACCCGGGAATCAGCCCCAGGAACATATGCCAGAGGTCTACGGGGTTGCCCGCTATGTCGCGGAACGCGCCCGACAGGTCGGCCGCCGACTGCGCGCCGCTGACTGCGATCTGCCCCAGCGGGGTGGCCCCGGTGAATCCGTCGGGAGCCTGCCCCCCAAGCCCGAGCATCGAGCCGAGCGACACGAATACTCCGTCGCCGCTCATCTTGGACGGATAGGCGAAGAAGAGGAACGCGCGGGTTACGAGCGCCACATTAAATATATTATAGCCGGTCCCTCCGAATACTTCCTTGACGAAAATTACGGAGAAAGCCGTGGCGACAGCGATCATCCACAGCGGGGTCTCGATCGGGCAAATCATCGGAATCAGGATGCCTGTGACGAGGAATCCCTCCTGGATTTCCTCGCCGCGCATCTGGGCGACAGCGAACTCGATACCGAGACCGACAACGTATGTCACCACAATCGACGGAAGAATCGCCAGGAAGCCGTAAAGAAGAAGGTCCCAGAAGGGGAACTCCGTGGCACCGCACGCGAGCCAGTGCTGGTAACCGCAGTTGTACATTCCGAATAGCAGGCACGGAATCAGCGAAAGCACGACGATTATCATCGTGCGCTTCGAATCCATGCTGTCGTGGATGTGGACCCCCGACTTCGATGTCTCGCGGGGCGTGAACAGGAACGTGTCCATACCATCGTAGACCGAACGGAACGCGTGGAGCTTCCCGTCCGGCTCGAAGGCCGGTCTCGCCTTGTCCATCAGTTTTTTCAGAGCTTTCAAAACTTGTGACAGTTATAATGGTTGATGAAAGTGTTTCCTTAGTGTTTAGGACAGCTCCTTGCGGAGATAGTCGAGCCCTTCGCGGACAATCTTCTGCAGCTCGAGCTTCGAGGTGTCAGCGAACTCCGCCAGTGCGAAGTCCTCGGGCGCAACCTCGTAGATGCCGAGCTGCTCCATCCGGTCAATATCCTTCGCGAGAATAGCCTTTATAAGGTATTCCGGGAGTATGTCCATCGGCATTACGCGGTCATACTCGCCGCTCATGATCATCGCGCGGCGGCCGCCGTTGAGGCGCGCGTCGGGGTTGAAGGCTTTCTTGAAGAGGAAGTGGCCGGGGAACGAGCGGCTGGTGCTCAGTTTCTTCGGCGACAGTGATGCCCATCCCATGAACTCGTCTACATCGTCCCCCTCGGGTATCACGGTCACCTGCCGGTAGGGCCAGCGCAAATAGCCGTCCATAGCGGTTTTGACGCCGGTCAGCACATTCCCCGAGATAACGCGGTGGTGGCGGTTGTCGGCCTCGATGTCGCCGTTGATAATCGAGGAGACTTCGGCCCCGATCACGGTCTTTACCAGTTTCGGTTCCTTGACCTCCGAGCCGGTCAGCGCTACTACGGTATCCATCGGGACAACCCCGGTCAGCGCAGCTGCTCCGATGCGCCGGAGCGTCGGGAGGTCGAGACACATTACCGTCTCGCCTTTATTTACTGGCTTGACGGCGGCAATCATTGTTCCGGCGTTACCCGACGGGTGCGGCCCTTCGACGTCAACCATCTCGGCCCCTTTGAGGTCGGGAAGCGCTTCCCCGGAGCGACGGCTGACATAAACCTTCCCCGTCGTAAGCAGAGAGAGGAGCTTTACGCCCGCCTCCATAGCCTTAACCTCCTCCGGCTCGAACTTGGAGGGATTGACCGCCAACGGCGCGGAGTCAAAGCCGGTGACGAATATGTCGCGCAACCGCGCGTCTGGAATAGTCACTATATCATAAGGGCGCTGACGCGTCATCCCCCACAGACCTGATTCCAGCAGGAAATCCTTCGCGGCCGCGGCATCGGTCAGAACCTTGGAATGGTCGAGAACTACCCTGTCCTCCCCCGCGGCTTCGATAACGACGCGCTCGATTTTGCGGCGCTCGCCGCGCACGACGGCCTTAACCGTGCCACTTAGAGGGGAAACAAGTTTGATTTGCGGGTAATTCTTGTCGCGCAGCAGCGGCGCGCCGGCCTTGATGGTGTCCCCCTCGCGGACTTCTACCTTCGGGACAAACCCGTGGAAGTCGTCGGGGCAGACGGCGGCAGTCGCCGTAGGGCGCTCTACCGGCTTTCCGGGTGAGGCCACGCCACCTTCTATATTGATGTCGAGACCCTTCTTGATTTTGATTCCGATGCTCATAAACGTATTTCTGTGGTTCAAGCGGATATGCCAGCCGCTGAATTGCGCAAAGTTAGTGATTTTTTCGTTTCTAAGCATTAATTAACGCAATTAATTTTCAACGACTACTCCCGGTGGTGAAAAATAGTTAATCTTAAACCGATTTCGAGGCATTTTTTTCCAAATCAGACAAAAATGCGTAATTTTGTGAACTTTTCACCATCGTGAAAGTCGAACCACTTCAATATACTCATTCTATAATCAATCAAATATCCAGCTAATGAAGAAACACTTACCCAAATTAGTGACAGCGGCCCTGCTGTCACTCGCGTTGGCCCAGGGGGCCAACGCTGAGCTGCTCTTCTCCGACAACTTCGACTACCCCGTCGGAAACCTCAAAGGGCTGGGCGAATGGCTCCAATACGGCACGAAGACTGCGGCTCCCGTCCAGGTCATTTCGCAAAGCCTCACCTATCCCGGCTACCAGACCGCCGCGGTCGGCGGCGCGTTCCGCCTCTCAGGAGAACAGAGCGGCAGTGACCAGTCCGTATTCCACGATATTACCGGGACTGACACCCCGAAAGACCTATACGTGAGCGCCCTGATAAGCGTCAACGAAGTTCCGCAGGATTGCAAGGCTCCGTCGATTTCCTTTGTAAGCAACAATTACAAAGGCTACGTTGACACTTCCAGTCCGACAGCCAAAGGAAACATCTTTATTCAGAACGGCTCTGACGCTACCCATTTCAAAATCGGGCTGGGCAAAAGTTCAACCACCGCGAAGGTTTCGACTGAGGCGGAGTTCGAACTTGGCAAGACCTACTGTCTGGTAATGAAGTATGAATACAAGCCCGACAGCAACGACGACCTCATATCCGTATGGGTCAACCCGGAGAACGAAAACGCGGCCCCGACCCTCTCCTCTGCCGACGGCACGGATTATTCCGGAACTTACGGAGCCGTCCGCGGCATCCTCTTCCAGCAGGGCGGTTCCTCAGTCAAAGCCGCTCCGACAATGGTTGTCGACGCCGTACGCGGCGCTACCGACTGGGCTTCCCTCTTTACCGACGAGGGCGAAGGCCCCGGCGGAGACCCCTCCGTCAGCATGTCGGTGACTGCTGAAAATGACGACCCGATGATGGCCTTCGTATACGGTTCCGTGACCAAGAAATTCACCGTCCGCGCCGCCAACCTCGCCGAGGACATTAACCTCTCCGTGAGCGGTTGCGAGGACCTGACAGTATCCCCGGCCGTAATCGCCAAGGACGACGCGATGTCCGCTTCCGGTGCGGAAGTGACCGTAACCTATGCCCCGACGACCGCCGGAACCTTCCAGGGCTCCCTAAACCTCGCCTCCGGCGACAATACCGCCTCCGCGACTTTCGAGGTCATGGGCCTCGCCTGCACAAAGCTCGTAAACTCCCTGCAAATCTTCAATGTCCCGGAGGATAGCTACGACGGCTACCTCCTCTCCTCGACCGTAACCATCTCTTACATCGACCCGACAGGCGAAACCGTCTACGGTTACGACATGGCCGGCGGCGTCGCCTTCAGGACATACCAGATCGACCCCTCTACCATCAAGGTTGGCGACAAAATCAAGAACATCTTCGCCTACGTTGTCTGGGAAGCAGACGGTCTCCCCTACCTCATGCCCCTCTATCCCGGTATGGGCACCCTGGTCTCCGAAGGTAACGCGGTGAACGCCACCGACGTGAACCTCGGCGACATCGCGACAAGCCCCGAACTCTACATCCACCGTCTCGTGACCATAAAGGACGTTGCCTTCACCGCCGAAGAGGGCGCGGTATTCGGAACTTCCTCCGTCGACATCACCTCCGGCCCCACCAACGCCAAGGGCAAGCTCATGCCTTTCGCCGAAACCGACCTGATCGGCACGGCGATTCCCGCGACTGCCTCTTCAGTTACCGGCATCTGCCGCTCAAAGACAATCGCCTCCATATCCCCCCGCTCCCTGGCCGACATCGTGCTCGCGCCCGTCGGTGAGCCGGAACTGGAAGTGACCCCCGAGCAGCTCTTCTCTGACGAAGCGGCCGAAATCGGCAAGGGAACCCAGGTACTCCGCTATACCGTATCCGCTAAAAACCTCCCCTCCCCCGCCAGCGTCTACCTGACCGGCGCTAACCGGAATATGTTCAGCATCGACGTCGAGGAAATTCCCGCCGGGACAAGCTCCACCGTCGTTACCGTGACATACAACCCGACCGCCATCGGCAAGCATACCGCCCGTCTCAACTTCGACGCGATGCCGACAGAGCTGACCAAGGGCTACCAGTTCACCTTCCTCGCCTACGACCCGGAGAACATGCCCGTCGCGACCTTCGACGCGGCCGCCCTTGCCCCCTTCTCGGTAGCTACCGCCGGTGAGACCCAGGAACAGACCATCGAGATTACCACCGCCAACCTCCCCGACTACGGGACTATCAAGGTTTCCGGCGAGAACAGCGGCGCTTTCATCCTCAACAGCACAACGCTCCTCAAATCCGGCAAGACCACCCTCAGAATCACCTTCGCCCCCAAGGCCGAGGGCTCCTTCACCCAGACCATCGAGATTGCCGGCGTGAAGCTCCCCGCGCAGACAATCACCGTCTCCGGCACCTGCGGCGGCTCCCTCCCCGAACAGCCGGTCGAGGGTGACGAAATGGCATTCGACACCTCCGCGCCACTCGTCCTCCTCAACGAGACCTTCGACAACGCCGTCCGCAACAAGCCCCTCCAGCTCCAGGGATGGGTCAACAACGCCGCCAAGGGCAAGCGCGCATGGTGGGGCTACGACTTCTCCGACGGGAACAAGGCCGCAAAGGTTACCGCCTACGACTCCCAGGCGCAGATTGGCGCCGAGGACCCCTGCCGGATGTTCCTCATGACCCCCGCGCTCGACTTCGCCAACTCCGCGTCCAAGATTCTGACCTTCCGCGTCATGGGCCAGTATATGGCCGAGGGAATGACCGACCGCCTCAACGTTGTCTACTGCGACGTGGCCGAAGGCACCCCCTACTACCAGGCGATCGAGGGCCTCAATATCCCCGCTTCCCCCGACTATAACGACGAATGGATCGACTATGTCATCGACTTCGAGGGTCAGGACCTTGCCGACGTCTTCTTCATCGGCTTCCAGTTCGATTCCAACCGCGGTCGCGACAACTCCACAGTCTACTACATCGACGACGTGACCTACGGTCGCACCGACGTTCCCCAGATCAAGTCCGACATCCGCTCCCTCGAAGTGCTCGCCGAGCCGTTCAAGCCCCACACCACCACCATCAACGTGACCGGCCTCAACCTCTCCGGCAACATCTCCATCGCCATGGGTGGCGCCAACCCCTCCAACTTCACCCTCAGCGCTACAACCCTTCCCGCCCAGGGAGGCACCTTCGACCTCACCTTCCTGACCGACCTCGAAGGGGTCCACGAGGCGTACGTCGAGCTGAAGGCCGAAGGGGCTCCGACCCTCTTCATCCCCCTGGCCTACAACGCCAAGGCTTCCTCCGGCATCGACTCCGTGGATAGCGACGCCGACGGACGATTCACCGTCTACAACGCCTCCGGCATCCGCGTGCTCGTAACCTCCGACCCTGCGGAAATCAACTCCCTCCCCGCCGGTCTCTACATCGTCAACGGCAAGAAGCACATCGTCCGCTGACCCGGAAATTCCGGTCCCCTGAAACCCTGAATTAACCTACCCCTCCGCTGCTGTCTCCCAGCCAGCGGAGGGGTAGTCGTTATTATAAGGAAGAACGAGGCAACTTTGGCCACAAAACCCTCTCCCGCGCCCCTCCGGCGGCCACCGCCCGCGGATAACGGCAAAATTATTGACCGAAAATTTTGTCAGTTTAAAATATAGTCATAATTTTGCAAATAGCTTTTCCAGACTATACCTTAACATGCCTGAAAACTTATACGTTTCAATCCTGACATAACCACTCAGACCTCCCGGGACTACTGGGATGGCAACAATTTTTAACCATCTCAGCAGCATTTATTCCCGAAAGGAAGGAAATAAATCCCGAAACTGTTCGTTTTTCAAAGTGTGGGGCGATAGAACGGCTGCAAAGCTACCTCATCCCGGCAAACCCGGCCGCCGATTCCGCGGAGGGCTAACAACCGGGGCTTAATCCACCTCCGGCGATAGCGCCGAAGAACCTGATTGAAATCTATTAATCATTATTAACAATAACTTACAATCTAAAAAAGTAACATTTCAAGTTATGGAAGCTCAAAAGCCCAATCCAACCAAGCAGCCCGCTGCTGTTAAACCCGGTAGCAACGTACGCGGCATCAAGAACGCCTTCCTGGTGATCATCGCCTGCTTCGTAGTGGCCGTATGCCTGTTCCTCTTCGTCTTCGGTCATCCCTCCCACTTCGACGCCGAAGGTTACACCGGCGCCTCCATGTGGTTCGCACCCGAGGAATTTGAAAAAGCCCATCCCCTCGACCTTATCGGTACCGTGTTCAAAGGCGGCATCATCGTGCCTATCCTGCAGACCCTCTTCCTTACCGTGATCGTCCTCTCCGTTGAGCGCGCAATCGCCCTCAAGAGCGCAAAGGGTACCGGCTCCATCGCCAAGTTCGTCGCTGCCGTCAAGGCTTGCCTCGCAAAGAACGACATCAAGGGCGCACAGGCTCTCTGCGCTAAGCAGAAAGGTTCCGTAGCAGCAGTCGTTTCCGCAGCCCTCAACCGCTACGAGGAAATGGACCAGAACACCGTCCTCAGCAAGGAGCAGAAAATC
>CAJUFH010000015.1 GCA_910585755.1 uncultured Muribaculaceae bacterium
TTAACACTCTAATCTCCCGATTTTAACATATGCACCGGAAATTCGGCTTGACCCGGAATATCTTGACCTTATGTCGGAGTACAAGCTGAATGTCTTTCAGTGGCATCTTACCGACAAACCCGCCTGGCGCATCGAAAGCCGTTGTCATCCGATTCTTAACGACGGCCGATTCCAACGGCCTGGGCGAGACCAGGGGTGTTATTATACCTATGACCAGATAAGGGAGATATTTGACTATGCCGCACAGCGCGGAATCCAGGTCATTCCTGAAATCGATATGCCGGGCCACAGCGACTTTTTCCGTACGGCATTCGGTTTCACGATGGAAACCGAGGAGGGACGTAAGATCCTTGAAGAGTGTCTGACGGAATTTTTCGATGAAATACCGCGGTCGATTTGTCCCTATGTCCATATCGGTTCCGACGAGGTTCATATCTCCAATCCCAAGGAATTTATGGATTGGGCGCAGACATTTGTGAGAAAGAATGGACGCCGGACCTTATGCTGGGATCCCGGATTGGACGCCGACAGCCTTACCATCCGGCAGTTCTGGCGCGACGGCAATCCGGGCAAGATTGAGTATCCCAAGGAGGTGCCTTTTGTGGATTCAGGGATGGGATATTTAAACTACTATGATCCCCTTCTGATGCCTGCGAAAATCTATTTTCATACTCCCTGTGGCAAAGGTTATGCCGACGATTGCGCTCTCGGAGGAATAATCTGCCTTTGGAACGATGTGCGCGTCTCGGACAAAGACCTTGTCGCCCCTCATAGCGGGATGGCGGGGGGCATCTTGGCCTTTGCCGAAAGATTCTGGAACGGGGGAGCGACTTCTGACAAATGGGTCGGAACTATCCTGCCGGAAGCTGGCAGCGATGCGATGAGTGGCTTCGAGGAATTTCAGAGAAGGATGTCGGCGCATAAGGATAGATGGCTGGGCAGGGAACTGTCGTACTGGGATCCTGTACGCGCTACTCCGTGGCAGTTGGAAATATCGGCTGATTCAGTGAAAGCATCATTTGAAGTGTACGGAGATGTCCTGGACTTAAACGAGCTGTGCGCCCGCCGCGGTATAGGACCCAACATAATGGCGGAATGTCGCCTGACCCGCACTATTGAGTGTGCCGCGGATACGGTTGCGCGTTACCGCATAGGATTTGATGCTCCCGCGCGTTCAAACCGCATATCCGACGGGATACCGCAGCAGGGAAAATGGGAAAATTCCGGGGTAATAAAAGTCAACGGGCAGGAGGTACTACCTCCCGTATGGCTTGAACCCGGACTGTATAGATACCACTACAATACCTGGGCCAAACCGGAAGAGGAGCTGCCGTATACCGATGAGCAGCTCTATTGGATGAGGGAGCCCATATCCGTGCCTTTGAAAAAAGGTAGTAATATAGTTTCGGTTTCGTTACGCCGCCATTTCAAGGGACAGCGGTTCCAGTTTGGATTTGTAGAGGCGCAGTAACTTCCGGGTTCAATCTCTTCTGGCATCGCGCATCGTCATATAGTCGCCAAGCCACAACCCGCCGATAATCATCACGCAGCCGACGCAACTCAGCAGCGTGATCGGGTCGTGGAGCGAGGGGAGCACCGCGGCGATAATCATCGTGACAATCGGCTGTATGTAAAGATAGTTGTTCGTCGTAATGGCCCCGAGTTTCCCCATGACGTATGCCCACAGGATATAGCTGAGCATCGAGCAAAGAATACCGAGGAACGCGATATTAAGAAGCACCTCGGGCCGGATCAGGTTTTCCAGCGTGGTCGCCGGCTCGTTGGAAATCAACCAGAAGGGGAGGGCGGTTATCAATCCGTAGAAGAAAGTTTTCCGGGTTATGAACTGGGCGGTGTACAGAGCGTTGAGCTTTCTAAGTACCAAAGAATAGACAGCCCACGAAACAGACGCGCTAAGGGCGAGCATATTGCCTATGAAAGCGTACACGGCGGACCCGGAGCTTTCATCGCTCTCCGGCAGGCCGTCCTTAAAGACGATACATCCGACTCCGCAGAGGGCGATAATCGAACCGAGGTACACCCATTTGCCGGGGCGTTCCGTTCGGTAAAGCGCGCCAATCAGGAGGGTTGTGAGGAGCGGGGACAGCGAGGTAATCATCGACACGTCGGAAACCCGTGTGTACTCGACAGCCGTGTTTTCAGCGATAAAATAAATTGAGCTTCCGCACAGGCCGCAGACTGCGAAAAGCAGTTCGTCGCGCCAGTTGCGGGCCCATAGCCTGTCGTGGCAGATTATGAGGAGGAGGATATATGCGAGAATGAAACGGTATATGTATATTTCTATCGGACCGAGCGCGTGGTTGATCAGCACTTTGGTGGCTACGAACGAACCGCCCCACATAGTTACAACCAAAAGAGCGCCGAGATGGCACAGCAGCAAGGTCTTTTTCGATGGACCGACTTTACCTGGAGACAAAGACGACATACAGATTCGCGGTTATAGTGATTCGCGATGGTGAATAATCGCGTTTAAACTTGTTGCGAATTTACGAAATATCCGCCAAATTTCCATAAACCGCTTAACAATTTTTTCCAATGATTGTTTCTATAAATATGGTGTACGCTGACTCAGAGGCAGTCTTCCGCGATAATTTGTCGCGGATTAACAATATTCAAAAAAAAGTGTTAACTTTGCATTCAGCCAGTTTCGCGCAAGCGTTATTAATATGGCTTCAACGCGATAAACTTGACATAAATAACAATAACAACTAAAACGCAATGAAATCAGCTAAGACTCTAATGATTGGCGCATTATGCGCCGGGATGTTACTGACGGGATGTAACTCGATGACAAATACCGGCAAAGGCGCCCTCATCGGCGGTGGCGGCGGCGGCGCTCTCGGTGCCGGTATCGGCGCTCTCATCGGAGGCGGCAAGGGTGCCGCTATTGGCGCTGCTGTCGGGGCCGCTGTCGGAACCGGCGCGGGAGCTCTCATCGGCAAGAAGATGGACAAGCAGAAAGCAGAGCTGGAGAAGCAGCTCAAAGATGCCCAGGTGCAGACTGTCGAAGACCAGAACGGTCTCACGGCGATCCGCGTGACCTTCCCCGGGGGTATTCTTTTCCCCACCAACGGCACTACTCTGAACCAGTCCGCCAAGACCGACCTTTCCCAGTTCGCCGCGTCGCTTCGCCAGAATCCCGATACAAACGTGCAGATTTACGGCTTCACCGACAACACAGGCTCCATGGAGGTCAATACCCGTGTAGCTAACGGCCGCGCCGCCGCTGTGCTGAGCTACCTGTCGAATGCCGGAGTGTCTCCCACCCGTCTTACCTCGCAGGGTATTCCTATGGCCGACTACGTTGCCTCCAACGATACCGCCGCGGGCCGCGCGCAGAACCGCCGCGTTGAAATCTACATCACCGCTGACAAGAACATGATCCAGCAGGCCGAGGCCGGCACCCTCCAGTAATCCTGCTGGCGGATACCGGTATAAAATGAAAGGCCGCTCTTTGCAGAGCGGCCTTTCATTTTCGCCATATTCAATTGTGATTAATCGCCGGTAACTCGTTTAGATGAGATACTGCGACGAGATTGATTCATTGTTGTGGACGCGGCGGATTGTGTCGGCGAACATTTTCGCTACCGAAAGGATTGTCGCCTTGGGGCAGTCTTTATGGAAGGGGATAGAGTTCGTGAAGATTATTTCCTCCAACGCGCAATTGTTGACGCGCTCGGTAGCGGGGTCGCTCATGATAGCGTGAGACGCGAGGGCGCGCACGCTCTTCGCTCCGTTTTCCATCATCAGGTCTGCCGCCTTGGTGATAGTGCCGGCAGTGTCGACCATGTCGTCGATAAGTATGACGTTTTTGTCCTTGACATCACCAATGACTGTCATCGAAGCGACCACGTTGGCTTTAGCGCGCTGTTTGTGGCACAGCACAAGGGGGACGTTCAGATATTTGGCGTAATTGTTAGCACGCTTCGCACCTCCGACATCCGGGGTGGCAATCACGAGGTTGTCGAGATGGAGGCTCTCGATATACGGGAGGAACACACTGGAACCATAAAGGTGGTCGACAGGCACATTGAAGAATCCCTGAATCTGGTCGGCGTGGAGGTCCATCGTAATCACGCGGTCGACACCGGCGGCAACCAGCAGGTCGCTGACGAGTTTGGCCGCGATGGAAACGCGGGGCTTGTCCTTACGGTCCTGGCGCGCCCACCCGAAATAGGGCATCACCGCGATAACCGACTTGGCCGAAGCTCGCTTGGCCGCGTCAATCATCAGCAACAGTTCCATAAGATTGTCGCAGTTGGGGAAAGTTGACTGCACGAGGTACACCTCGCAGCCGCGGATGGATTCCTCAAACGACACCTCGAACTCGCCGTCGGCGAAATGCTGGATGTTCATCTTGCCCAGCTCGATGCCGAGTTCCTTGCAGATTTCCTCACCCATGTAGCGCGACTTCGTGCCGGCAAAGACTTTGATAGGGGGTAACAGAGCGTTCATATATAGTTTTGAAAATGGTAGTGCAAAGTTAGACATTATTATCGGAACAAACCTTGGGAAACGCCAAGATTTTCTCAACAATTATTCTTCTGCCGTTTTGTCTTTCTCCGGAATATTGAGAGCCGCCGGGGCAGCCTTGAATTTCCAGACAACCGCTCCCCAGGGGGCGAGATGGACCTTGAAGGGGTGTTCTGCGGAAACAGTCTTGCGCGCTTTCTTGCCGGAAATCAGCTCAGTGCACGACCGGGCGCCCTCCCTGATGCCGTACATATCCAGAGCGAGCTCAGGTATACGGATTTTCTGCTCGCGGGCCTCGGCTGAGAAATTGACGGCAATAAGCAGTACCTCGTCGCCATAGCGGCGCAGGAAGGCGTAACAGGTATGGGGATTGAAATCTTCGGGGCAGTCCATGTTGACATACATCAGGTCGAAGAACTCTCCCTGGCTTAGCGCCTTTTCCGAATTAAGGAGCCGCAGGATATGGCCGTAGAGATCGCGCAGGCTTTTCTCGTGGGGGGCGAGCTGTCCGCCGTCGGCAGCCCCTCCGTTGAGCCAGCGGCGCAGAGAGGGGATGCTCCAATAATCGAAAATAGTGGTGCGGCCGTCGCGTCCGCTGAATCCTTCGGCATCCTCGGCCTTCTCTCCGACTTCCTGCCCGGCGTAGATCATGAACGGGGCGTTGGAAATCATCGAACTGACAACCAACGACGGAAGCACCTTGGCGGCATCTCCGGCATACTGCCGGGATGCGAAGCGCTGTTCGTCGTGATTCTCAAGGAAGTTCAGCATGCGGTGGCCGATGCCGTCGATGCGCTGCCAGCAGTCGGTTATGCGCGCCGCCGAATGATTCCAGCATTGTACGGCCCTGAGAGTGTCATAGAGATTTACCTTGTCATAAAGGTAATCGAAACAGCCCCGCTCAAGGAAGTCGCGGTATTGGCCGACATCGTAAATCTCAGCGATAAAGATGAGGTCGGGGTTGACTTCCTTAACCTGCGGTATGGCCCAGTTCCAGAACTCGACCGGCACCATAAACACCATGTCGCAGCGGAAGCCGTCAATCCCTTTCGACGCCCAGTAGCGGAGAATATGCAGCATCTTGAACCAGGTCGGAGGAATCGGGTCGAAATGGCGGCTCCCGTCGCCGTAGTCGACCCCGTAGTTCAGCTTCACCGTCTCATACCAGTCGTTGCGGCAGGGAAACGCGTTGAAGCAATCGTTGCCAGAAGCCTTAGCGGGGAACTCCACGTACCCGTCAATCGGGAACTGCGGCTCGAACTGCTGACGCGGAATATAGTAGTAGTTATTCGTCCGGGAGAAAAATTTAGTACTATCATCTCCCTTCCCGAGGTCCTCGATTCCGGCGGGTGCGACATCGGAGTGGTACCTTCGCGCGACGTGATTCGGGACGAAATCGATAATGACCTTCATGCCGGCCTTGTGGGTGCGCTTGACAAGGGCTTCAAATTCCTTAATGCGGGCGGGAACGTCAACCGCTATGTCCGGGTCAATGTCGTAATAATCGGAAATCGCATACGGCGAACCGGCTTTGCCCTTGACTACCGAGGGGTTGTCCGGGATAATGCCGAACCGCGAGTAGTCCGTCGCGTGGGCGTGCTCTATGACGCCGGTATACCATACATGAGTGATGCCCAATCCCCGTATCTCGTCGAGAACGCGGGGGGTAATATCGTTCATTTTGCCGCAGCCGTTGGTTGCCATATCTCCGTCGGGCACACAACTGTCGCAGGTGTTGCCGAACAGGCGCGGAATCATCTGATAGATAACGGGCTTTTTGGCAGTCTTTGTTCTGGTGGTTTTTGAGGCCATTGGTCGGGTGATAGTGATTGGTTAGAGGGAGAGAGGAGTGATGGGAGAGGGTCAGAGAGGAGGCGGGGTATGTGCGAGCCAGTCCTTTATCGCCTTGTGGGCGGCCGCGTAGCCGCTCAGGTAGACTTTTTGAATGTCCTTAAGATTGAAAACCTGATAATTGGCTATGCTCGGAGTCTCGATTACGAGGTCGCACATATCCATATCAAGCCGCTGGTTCGACTTCGCCATGAGCGCGTAGGTGCGCATCGCGACATCGAATACCGATTTTTTATATTTATAAGGGGTCATCGGCGAACAGTTTACGCCGATGAGCACGTCGCACTGTTCGCGGATTATCCATGCCGGGAGGTTGCGAAGAACTCCTCCGTCGACATAATTGATTCCGTCGATTTTGACAGGCTGGAATACGATGGGTATGGAGCATGACGCCATTACGCGGTCGCCGAGGGGTCCGGAATGGAACTCCGCAGGCACGCCGTGGTCAAGGTCGGTGGCACCGACGAACGTCGGAATGGAAAGCTGCTCGAGGTTCTCGACTCCGGCATGCTTTACCATGAATTTTTTAAGATTGTTTATTGAGAACAGGCCCCCTCCGTCGCGGATAGCAAGTTTGCAGAAATCGGTGAATTTAGCTTTGGAGAAAAGAGGCACAAGCTCAGTCGGCGGAACTCCGGCCGCATAAAGCACACCGGCAATCGAACCGGCAGAGACGCCGGCAATCACGTCGGGTTTGAGACCTGCCTCTTCTATGGCCTGCAGGGCTCCGGCGTGGGCAAAGCCCCTGGCACCACCACCGGAAAGGGCGATGCCGAGCCGAAACGGGCGTTTTATTGGTCTGATGTCAGTCACAACCTAAAACTTTTACGCGAAGTTATGAAAAATTTCTTATACAGCAAGGCCGCTCATTTCATTGTTTACCGGCCAAAATCGGTTACAGGGGCAATCCTACGGGGAGTATCAATGTCAACGGAGCCGCGTCATACTTTAATGGCGCGGCTCCGAAAGATTGTGTCGGCGGCAAAAGCCGCTTATGTGCAAGCGATTAGTTCTTGTCTTTAATCAGACCGCTGACAGTCTGCGTCTCCGGCTGGGAGGGCAGGTCCTCGGCACTCTCGACAACCCTCATCTTGAAGCTGAAGAACCCGTAGCATATTGGGTAGTCAACGACATAAATCGGGGTCGATATTTCCAGGAGATAGTCGCCAGGAGTCAGATTCGTAGGAATCTCGAACTCATAAGGACGGGTGTAGGACTGGCCGATCAACGCGCCGTTGATGTAATAGGTCACGACACCCATTCCGCCATCTTTGCCGGAATTGTTGACAAGGGTGAGCTGGTCAACCTTGAGTTCTTCACCTTGGACGACATAGATAATGCCGTCTTCGATAGTGGCCCCGGAGAAGGTTGCCTGGATGCCGACATCGGGAACCTTGTTATCGTCATCGTCGCAAGAGGCGCAGAGCGCCAGCAGCGGCAACATCAGCAAGCAATAGATAATCTTTTTCATAATCCCTTAGAATATAAGTAACTGTTCAAAATTATTTTATACTAACAGGTCTGATTATTTCAATATTTCTCCGGCAAAATTTTTGAATCTTTTCCTCTCATCATCAGTCGTGTAGCTCGCTACACTCCTTCTTCTTCGAGAAAAATCTTCTAAAAATTTTCCTCGGACAAATATTAAAATAATTTCGACCAGTTACTTAGTTGTGTGTCTGTTAGTTGCGGAATACGAGATTGTCGTCGGCCACGTCGATTATAATGGGTTTCTCCTTGTCGACGGTCTGGGCGAGTATGTCTTTTGAGAGACGGTTGAGCACCAGGCGGTGGATAACTCGTTTGACAGGCCGCGCTCCGAATTCGGGGTCGTACCCTTCGTCAGCCAGGAAGGAGAGGGCCTTCGGCGTAACTTCGAGAGTTATTCCGTTGGCGGCGAGCATTTTCTTTACGCTCTTGACCTGGAGGCCGACAATCTCCTCGATTTCGTCGCGGTTGAGCGGAGTGAACATAATCGTCTCATCGATACGGTTCAGGAACTCGGGGCGGATCGTCTGCTTAAGCATGTCGAGCACTTCCTGCTTGGTCTTCTCGACAACCTCTTCCTTGTTTTCGGGAGTCATCTTCGCAAAGTTGTCGCGGATGACGTGGGAACCCATGTTGGAGGTCATTATTATTATGGTGTTCTTGAAGTTTACCATACGGCCTTTGTTGTCAGTCAGGCGACCGTCGTCGAGAACCTGGAGGAGGATGTTGAACACATCGGGATGAGCCTTCTCGATTTCATCGAACAGAACGACGGAATAGGGTTTGCGGCGCACGGCCTCGGTAAGCTGGCCCCCTTCGTCATATCCGACGTATCCCGGAGGCGCTCCGACCAGTCGGGAGACGGCGTGCTTCTCCTGATACTCGCTCATGTCGATACGGGTCATCATGTTCTCGTCGTCGAACAGGTATTCGGCCAGAGCCTTTGCCAGCTCGGTCTTGCCGACGCCGGTAGTGCCCAGGAAGATGAACGAGCCGATAGGGCGGCGCGGGTCGTTAAGCCCGGCGCGGGAACGGCGCACGGCGTCAGCGATAGCGCGTATCGCCTCTTCCTGGCCGACAACTCGGCCGTGGAGCTCCTCCTCGAGATGCAGCAGCTTTTCTTTCTCGCTCTGCACCATCTTGCTGACGGGAATCCCGGTCCAGCGGGAAACGACATCCGCGATATCTTCCGCGTCGACCTCTTCCTTTATTAGGGCCTTTTCGCCCTGCATGGCCTTGAGCTGTTCCTGAATCTGCTTGTTTTCTTCCTCCTTATGCTGGATGGAGCTGTAACGGATTTCAGCCACCTTGGCGTAATCCCCCTCGCGCTCGGCCCGCTCGGCCTCGAAATTAAGCTGCTCGATGTCGATTTTGTTCTGCTGGATGCGGTCGATAAGTTCCTTTTCAGCCTTCCACTTGGCCGTGAATTCCTTCTCGTCCTCCCGCATCTGCGCGAGCTCCTTCTCGATTTCCTGCACTTTCGCCTTGTCGCCCTCGCGTTTGATGGCCTCGCGCTCGATTTCTTTCTGGGCAATCATACGCGTGATTTCATCGAGCGCCTGAGGTACTGAGTCGATTTCGAGCTTGAGCTTGGAAGCTGCCTCGTCGACAAGGTCGATAGCCTTGTCGGGGAGGAAACGGTCGGTGATATAACGTTCCGAGAGAGTCACGGCGGCGATAATCGCCTCGTCGCGGATACGCACCTTGTGGTGGTTCTCGTAACGTTCTTTAAGGCCGCGGAGAATAGCGATGGCGCTTGCCTCGTCAGGTTCGTTTACCATGACCTTCTGGAAACGGCGTTCGAGAGCCTTGTCCTTCTCGAAATATTTCTGATACTCGTCGAGCGTCGTCGCGCCGATGGAGCGCAGTTCGCCTCTTGCGAGAGCTGGTTTTAGGATATTTGCGGCATCCATAGCGCCTTCGCCCTTGCCGGCACCGACAAGGGTATGAATCTCGTCGATGAAGAGGATGATTTCGCCGTCGCTCTGAGTCACCTCGTTGACAATAGCTTTCAGACGCTCCTCGAACTCTCCCTTATATTTGGCTCCTGCGACCAGGGCGCCCATGTCGAGCGAGAAAATTTGCTTCGAACGCAAATTCTCAGGAACGTCGCCGCGGACGATACGCTGGGCGAGCCCCTCTGCGATCGCGGTCTTGCCGGTACCCGGCTCACCAATCAGCATCGGGTTGTTTTTCGTACGGCGGCTGAGAATCTGCAACACGCGGCGGATTTCATCGTCGCGGCCGATAACCGGGTCAAGTTTTCCCGAGCGCGCTCGCTCGTTAAGATTGACGGCGTATTTGCTCAGGGCGTTATATGTGTCTTCGGCGCTCTGGTCTGTCGCCTTCTTTCCCTTGCGAAGTTCCTCGATCGCGCTCTGAAGCTCTTTCGCGCTCAACCCGGCATCTTTCAGTATGGTGGATGCCTGCGAATTGATTTCGAACAGAGCGATGAGCATAGCTTCGAGGGTGACGTATTCGTCGCCCATCTTCTTGGAGACGTCGATTGCTTTTTGCAGCACGTCGTTGGAAGTGCGGCTGAGATACGGCTCACCGCCGGAGACTTTCGGCATCGACGCGATCTCGCGGTCAATCTGCTGACCAACGACTGCCAGATTGGCACCAACCTTCTGGAAGATGAATTTCACGAGCGATTCTCCCTCGGAAATAATCCCCTTCAGCAGGTGGACCGGCTCGATTTGCTGCTGGCCGGCGGCGCGGGTGATTTCCAGCGCTTTCTGTATGGCTTCCTGCGATTTAATAGTGAAACTGTTGAAATTCATAATTCCCTATTATATTCGATTTTTGAAATTTCCCTATATAAAGTTTTTTTATACTTCAAAAACAAATTCCGTGCCAGAAAGGTTTTGGCGCTCAATAAATATGGGATGGAACGCTATAAAGCGGAAATATTCAGCAATCCGGCGGATTAGTTACAAGAATATTGTAAATTTGCGCGTGTTAAGCCCCCGAAATCGCATAATGATAATGAATCTAAATCGTAATATGTCGCATATTGCACAAATCGGCTTAAAGTCGTTAGCGTTGTCAAGCCTTGTCTCTATCGTTTTATTCTCGAGTTGCAAGAACGATAGCCGGAATTTTACCGAAACGGAAAGACGTGCTGAAAAGCTGACGGAGCTGTGTGACAGCCTTGACGCAATCGCTTCATCGGTGCGTGGAGAGGTTGGCATCGCCGTTATCATAGACAGCTCCGATACGGTTACGGTAAATAACGAAGACGTCTATCCTTTGATGAGCGTGTTCAAGCTCCATCAGGCGATAGCTGTATGCCATGAGTTTGACAGACGCGGAACTTCTCTGGATTCATTGGTTTACATAGACCGAAGCTCGCTGAACGCTGATACCTGGAGCCCGATGTTGAAAGATTATCTGACCGCTCATTTCCATATGCCGGTAAGCGAGCTGTTGCGATATGCTCTGGTAAAAAGCGACAACAATGCGAGCAATATGATGTTTGACAGGCTCGTAAGCGTTGCCGCGACAGACAGCTTCGTTGCCACTCTCATTCCGCGGGACCAGTTCAGACTATCTTTCCGGGAGGCGGATATGCAGTCAGACCATTCCTTGAGCTATGCTAACCATTCATCGCCGTTGGCGGCAGCTATACTTGTCGAGCGGCTGTTTACCGACGGCATCGTCTCTCCGGCCAAACAAGGGTTCATAAGGGATGCCATGCGGGAATGTGTTACCGGGATTGACAGGATTTCCGCCCCGCTGCGAGACAAAGAGGGAGTTAAGGTAGCGCACAAGACAGGCTCAGGATTTACAAACGAACGAGGCCAGTTAATCGCACATAACGACGCGGCCTATGTCGAGCTGCCGGATGGCAGGCATTATACCATAGTCGTTTTCGTAAAGGACTTTTATGGAGACGAGCGCGGCGCTTCGACTGTAATATCCAGAATTTCAGCGACTACATACGAATATATAAACGGGTTGACCGATAGCGGGACCAAATAATAAGGCGTTCCATCGGATGTTGACGGAACGCCTAATATCTTGAATACGCGAAGGGTAGGGGGATTAGTTCGTTTTACGTCCGGGATACGCTTCAAGAGCTTTGCGGAGCACTAACATAGCTTTGCGAAGCTCTTCTTTTTCAAGTACATACGCAAGCCTGACCTCGTCTTTTCCCATACCGGGAGTGGTATAGAATCCCGACGCGGGAGCCATAAACACTGTCTCGCCCTCGTAGGAAAACTCTCGGAGACACCACTGGCAGAACTCGTCGGCGTCATCTACCGGAAGCCGGGCGACGGTGTAGAAGGCACCCATGGGGATAGGGGAGTAGCATCCCGGTATCTTGTTGATTTCGTCAATCAGCAGCTTGCGCCGGTCGACGTATTCATTATATGTGTCAAGCATATACTGGGCAGGAGCGTCGATTGAGGCCTCTGCGACAAGCTGGCCCAGCAATGGGGGGCTGAGGCGCGCCTGACAGAATTTCATGACATTCTTTTTCAGTTGCGGGTGTTTCGTTATCAGAGCGCCAACACGTATTCCGCACTCATTGTATCGCTTTGATACGGAATCAATAAGTACGACCTGCTCCTCAATCCCGGGCAGATGGAACGCGGAGATGTATGGCGCGCCAGTGTAGCAAAATTCTCGGTAAACCTCGTCGGAAAACAGGAAGAGATCGTGCTTCTTCACTATGTCGCGCAGTTGCAGCATCTCCTTCATCGAATAGAGGTACCCCGTCGGGTTGTTCGGGTTGCAGATTAGTATTCCCTTGGTTTTCGGAGTGATAAGCTCTTCAAACCGTTCCATCGGGGGGAGAGCGAAGCCTTCGTTGATACTCGACGGGATGGTGACGATTTTCGCACCGGCAGAAATCGCAAAAGCCATATAGTTGGCATACGCGGGCTCCGGAACGATAATCTCGTCGCCCGGATCCAGGCACGCCATAAAGGCGAACAAAACAGCCTCCGATCCGCCGCAGGTAACGATTATGTCGTCGACATCGACATCGATATTATATTTCTTATAGTACCCGCGTAATTTTTCACGCAGGGACATAAGTCCGGCGGATGGGCTGTATTCCAGCACTTTGCGGTCAATCTTCTTTAAAGCGTCGAAGGCTTCGCAGGGAGTCGGGATATCCGGCTGGCCGATATTCAGCGAATAAACCTTGACACCGCGCCGACGGGCTTCATCGGCAAGCGGCACGAGCCGTCGTATAGGTGACGCCGGCATATCGATGCCGCGCTGTGAGACATTTGGCATATATCAAATGTGAGGTTTATATTCAGATTATTGAGTTATACCGATTATAACAACCATCCGTAAATGAAGGATTGTCGTCATTCTCCAAAATTGACACAAAATTAGCCAATCCCGACAAAACAGCCAAATATTCGATTCTTAACAGCCACAAACCTCCAAAACCGAGCATCCGCCACCCCCATAGGTTAGAACCAAGATTTGAAACAGAATGGCGATTATGTTAAATAGATATATGGCGACTTGAATGGGGGATATATTGGGCCGCATTTTGTTTATGCCGGGGGAAATCATTAAATTCGCGGTATAAAATGAATTGAATGGCAGAAACATCGCTACTCACCCGACTTGAAGGGATTGAATCGCGTTTTGAGGAGGTTAAGACTCTGATAACCGATCCGGCAGTGATTGCCGATATGAAGCGCTATGTGCGCCTCAACAAGGAATACCGCGAACTGGAACGGCTGACTGACGCCACAAGCCGATACCGCCAGCTTCTCGATGACGCGGCGGAAGCGCGCCAACTACTGGAAACGGAGAATGACGACGAAATCCGGGCTATGGCCCGCGAACAGCTCGACCATGCGAATACCGCCATTCCCGACCTGGAAGAGGAAATCAAAATCCTGCTGATTCCGGCGGACCCGGAGGACTCCAAGAACGCGATTGTCGAAATCCGCGGCGGCACCGGTGGCGACGAAGCCGCCCTATTCGCCGGCGACCTATTCAAAATGTATTCAAGGTATTGCGAGTCAAAAGGTTGGTCGGTGTCCGTCACGAGTGTTTCCGAAGGAGCCGCGGGAGGCTTCAAGGAGATTGTCTTCGCCGTAAGCGGCGACAATGTCTACGGGACGCTGAAATATGAAAGCGGAGTCCACCGCGTGCAGCGCGTTCCCGCCACCGAAACCCAGGGGCGCGTACATACCTCGGCCGCGACGGTAGCGGTTCTTCCTGAAGCCGAGGCGTTTGATGTGGAAATCAACGAGGGTGAAATCAAATGGGAGACATTCCGAAGCGGCGGTGCCGGCGGCCAGAACGTCAACAAGGTCGAATCCGGTGTCCGGCTGCGCTATATGTGGAAGAATCCAGTCAGCGGACAGACCGACGAAATACTTATCGAATGTACCGAGACCCGCGACCAGCCTAAGAACAAGGAGCGGGCACTGAGCCGCCTGCGCACCTTCATCTACGACAAGGAGCATCAGAAATACGTCGACGACATTGCCTCACGCCGCAAGACCCTCGTCTCGACTGGGGACCGCTCGGCCAAAATACGCACCTATAACTATCCGCAGGGGCGCATCACCGACCATCGTATCAATTACACGATATATAACCTGCAAGCCTTCGTTGACGGCGACATCCAGGACTGCATCGACCATCTCATTGTGGCCGAGAACGCCGAAAAGCTCAAGGCTCAGGAATTATAATATCAATCAGCTCAACAATTTAACAGCCATATGAACAGACAGCAAATCGTAGAACAGATTCGGAAGAAAAAGTCGTTTCTGTGCGTGGGGTTAGACACGGATATAAAGAAAATCCCGGAACACCTCCTCTCGGAAGAGGACCCGATTTTCGCGTTCAACAAAGCCGTAATCGATGCGACAGCGCCCTACTGCGTCGCCTACAAGCCGAACCTCGCTTTCTACGAGAGCCTGGGAGTAAACGGGCAGGAAGCGCTCGAAAAAACCGTCAGATACCTACGGGAAAATTATCCCGAACAGTTCATTATAGCCGATGCCAAGCGCGGCGACATAGGAAACACGTCGACGCTTTATGCCCGCTCGTTTTTCGAGTATCTCGACGTTGACGCGGTAACGGTGGCGCCATATATGGGCGAAGACAGCGTGAAGCCGTTCCTTGGGTATCCCGGCAAATGGGTAATCCTGCTCGCTCTGACTTCCAACAAGGGGAGCGCTGACTTCCAGCTTATCAAGGACGAGAACGGCAACCGTCTGTTTGAGAACGTAATCCTTACCTCGCGTAAATGGGCCGGTACTGACGAGATGATGTACGTTGTCGGAGCCACGCAGGGACGGATGTTCGAGGATATCCGCGCGATAGCCCCTGACAATTTCCTTCTCGTGCCCGGCGTTGGCGCCCAGGGAGGCTCGCTGGAGGAGGTCTGCAAATACGGCATGACTGATGATTGCGGACTGCTGGTCAACTCGTCGCGCGGAATTATCTACGCGTCTAACGGCGAGAACTTCGCCGAGGCAGCCGGTACCGCGGCCAGGGAGCTCGCCGGAGAGATGGCCGGGATGCTGGCCACTTACAGCAAAATTTAACGCTATCCCAGTGGGTACCGAAGCCTGAAAAGCAAAATTTAACCCACAAATCAACCGGCATAGACGAATTTTCTGTAACTTTGTCTCATTGAAAACAGATAACTCAAAACTTAATACATCAAACTGAAATGAAAATCGACGACTACAATTTCGCTGGCAAGAAAGCCATCGTGCGCGTTGACTTCAATGTGCCCCTGGACGAGAACGGCCACATCACCGACGACACCCGTATCCGCGGCGCCCTCCCCACCCTCAAGCATATCCTTGAGCAGGGCGGCTCGCTTATCATCATGTCGCATATGGGCAAACCCAAAGGGAAGGTCAACCCCAAATTCTCCCTCAGCCAGATTAAGGACGACGTTGCCAAAGCTCTCGGCCGCGACGTGAAGTTCGCTCCCGACTGCGCTAACGCAGCCGAGGCTGCAGCCAACCTTAAGCCCGGCGAAGTGCTCCTGCTCGAAAACCTCCGCTTCTACCCCGAGGAAGAGGGGAAGCCTGTCGGCATCGACAAGGAGGATCCCGCCTACGACGCAGCCAAGAAGGAAATGAAGGAGCGTCAGAAAGAGTTCGCCAAGAAGCTCGCTTCCTACGCTGATGTGTATGTTAACGATGCCTTCGGCACCGCTCACCGCAAACACGCCTCCACAGCCGTTATCGCTGATTACTTCGGCGAAAACGACAAGATGCTCGGCTACCTTATGGAGAAAGAGGTTGACGCTGTCGACAAAATCCTCAGCGACATCAAGCGCCCCTTCACCGCTATCATGGGCGGCTCGAAGGTATCCACCAAAATCGGCATCATCGAGAACCTTATGGACAAGGTTGACAACCTTATCCTCTGCGGCGGCATGACCTATACCTTCGCGAAGGCAATGGGTGGCCACGTAGGCCAGTCAATCTGCGAAGAGGACAAGCTCGACCTCGCCCGCGACATCATGAAGAAGGCTCAGGAAAAGGGAGTTAACCTTGTGCTCGGTACAGACTGCGTGGCCGCAGACTCCTTCAGCAACGATGCCAAGACCATGGTATGCTCCTGCATGGAGATTCCTGACGGATGGGAAGGCCTCGACGCAGGCCCCGAAACCCGCAAGGCTTTCGCCGACGTAATCAAGAACGCTAAGACCATCCTTTGGAACGGCCCCGCCGGCGTGTTCGAGTTCGACAACTTCACCGCCGGATCCCGCGCTATCGCCGAGGCTATCGTCGAGGCTACCAACAATGGCGCCTTCTCGCTTGTTGGCGGCGGCGACTCTGTAGCTTGCGTCAACAAGTTCGGTCTTGCCGACGAAGTGAGCTATGTATCCACCGGTGGCGGCGCTCTTCTCGAAGCCATCGAGGGCAAGATCCTTCCCGGAATCGCCGCTGTTCGCAAATAATAGCGTCATACAACCTGATTCGGAAGCCGCACCCCAACCCCGTGCGGCTTCCATTATTTCTCCCCTACCCCTATATTCCAAAGATTCCATACCGCCCGTTTATGATTGAGCTTAACGATGAGTTCCGTTCTTTCGTCGCCTCCAACAGAGGGACTGCCCCGAATGTGCTACGGCTTAAATACCACGGCGACAAACGCTCTTGGATTCCGTTGGCAATTAACCATATAGAGGGACTCGGGAAATGCGGACGCAAGTTCATAGCGGCAGACGGAACGGACTTTACACCGCAAATCATCGCCAGGCCATTGTCCGTCGAACAGGCCACATCGGCCGGAATCGGCATGCTGCACCACCGGCTGGCCGGAGAAGCGCGTCGGGTATTGGATATGACGTGCGGACTTGGAATCGACAGCCGGTTCCTCGCGCAGGGGCGCGACCTAACGGCCATAGAACTTAACGCGGAACTTGCGGAAGCCGCCCGCTACAATTTTGCGGAAATGCCGAACGTGGAGATTGTCAACGGGGATTCGACCGAATGGCTCGCGAATTATCGGGGGGAACCGTTCGACCTCGTGTTTATCGATCCGGCCAGGCGCGGCGACGGGAACACGCGGCTGTATAATATCGCAGACTGCGCTCCCGATATCTTGTCGCTACTCCCCCTGCTCAGAGAAAAGTCGAACAGGGTAATGGTAAAACTGTCCCCCATGCTCGACATTACGCAGACTATACGGGACCTTCCCGGTATCAGCGCGTTGCATATCGTTGACGAACGGGGCGAATGCCGCGAGCTTCTCGCCATACTGGATTTTACGGCATCGTTCGCGGAGCCTCGTATTACCGTACATGACGAAGATACGGAGTTCTCCTACCTCCCATCGGAAGCCAATGACATCCCATGCGCTGAGTACGCTATGCCAGTCACAGGCATGTGGCTTTGCGAGCCGGGGCCCGGCATGATGAAATCCGGCAGATTCAGCCTCCTCGCCAAACGGTTCGGCCTCAAAGAGATTCACAAAAACACCCATCTGCTTTTAGGCGCCGACAAGCCTGAAGGATTCTCAGGCAAATGCCGCAGAATCGAGGCTGTCTATCCACTATCCTCCTCCTCGCTGAAAACCGTTGGAAAAACAATCGGCCGGGCCGACGTCGCGATTCGCAACCTGCCACAATTTACCCCCGAACTTTTATCCAAGCGTCTTGGAATAAAGCCGGGGGGAATGCGCCGCGTCGTTGGATGTACCGTAGCCGACGGATCGAAAGCGCTTATTGTTGTTCGGAAAGATTCCGTCTGAGCCACCATAGTCCGGCGATTGTCAGCAGAAGGCTCGCAATCACCAGGGGGACACTTGTAGTCCCGACAGAGTCTATATCGAAAGACGCTATATTGTTGTCGCTCACATATTCCGAGATAACAACCAGGGTATTGTTAAAGATATGCGCGATGACCGGAAGCCACAGCGAGCCGCTCCACCAAAGGAGATAACCGAAGAAAGCGCCCAACAGCATTCTCGGCACGAATCCGAAGAACTGGAAATGAACAGCGCTGAATATGAAAGCGGTAAGCCATATGGCGACGTGCTTGTTCATGCTGGTCATACAGAGAAGGCGCTGGAGCGCTCCGCGGAAAAACAGCTCCTCACTGAAACCGGCGAGCACACCGACAATCAGCACCGACACAATCAGCGACCCGATGCCGGAGCCTCCGATAAGCATTTCAGCGGAAGCTGACGCCGCTTCTTCCATAGCCCTCATCTGGCTCTCCAACGCGGCCATTGACGCGGGAAGATGGATATCCTGGTTCCATTCGATTATCATATTCATTGCCGGAACCGACAAGCACATCACGAGCAAGGTAAACAATATCCCGCGCCATCCGGCCCAGCGGTCAACCGCGAGCAGCCGCGCCGGGAGACGGCTTGCGGCCAAGGCAGTGGCTATCGCCGGCAAAATGAATACCATGAAGTCTTGTACGACCGTTCCGATCCGGATTGCCGATTCCGGCCGCTCGATAAAGTGAGGGAGCAGCCCGATCAGCAATGAAGCGACTATAAGGCAGAACAGGAACATACATCCGAGCAGCGACAGGCCGATGCCGGGTTTCAATATACGGTAATTGATTACTTCTTTATAAGTTGCCATGTGGGATTATGGTTTTAGATAAAAATCTTTCACAAGCGCCCGATGCCATTCCGAGCGGTTACCGGAACTGTCGGACAGATACTCCGCAGAAATATTCGCATCTGTTTCGCGATTAAGAAATTGCAGGAGCACCCGACGAGGGGCCTTTCCCGGCACGGTGGTTACCATAACCTTCCGCCATAGATACAGCCGCGAGATTTCTGCCGCGAACACTGCTTCGTCGCAACGTTCGATTGGCAGAACGAGCGCGAGGGAACCCAGCTTTGATTCGAGCAAATCCGAAGCCTGCGCGATCAGTCGGTCGAGCGGCAGAGAGTCTTCGTGACGGGCGATATGCCGGGCCGAATCAGGAGCTTTGGCACCATTGTTGAAAAACGGCGGGTTGCTGACGATAAGATTATACGCAGCCGGAAGCCTTGGGGCGAGGAAATCATCATGGACTGTCTCAAGCCGCTCCGCCCAGGGCGATTGACGGAAATTAACCGCACACTCTTCCGCGCTGTCGCTG
Source organism: uncultured Muribaculaceae bacterium (assembly GCA_910585755.1). Classification (GTDB taxonomy): domain Bacteria; phylum Bacteroidota; class Bacteroidia; order Bacteroidales; family Muribaculaceae; genus UBA7173. Next base: position 19,398 of record CAJUFH010000015.1, read on the forward strand.
TCGATTTCTATGGCGGTAACCGATGCTGTCGGGAAACGTTGGGCGAGCATAAGGGAAACAAGCCCGGTTCCGGCACCTATATCAAGTATACGGGGGGCAGGATTCGGCGTGTTTCCGTTCTCACATTCCCCTGTCAAATCTCCTGGGATGTCGGACCAAGCCCCGAGAAGGACCCCGTCGGTCCCAACCTTCATAGCGCTTCGGCGGTTCTCAACCGAGAACCGCTTGAAGCGGAAAGTCGTCTCTCTGTCGGGGTTTCTCATTGACCGTGGAAATAGCGTATAATGATGTGCAAAATTACCATATTCCGACCCTTTATGCAAACCCGTCGGGCGTGAGAATTGTTTTTTAAGTGAAATTTCGCTAATTTTGAACCGAATATAACAGAATACGGAAAAATGATAGTCAACCAGGCCCGATTCATAATCAGTAACAGCAAAGTCGAACAGTGCCCTAACGAGATGCGGCATGAGTTCGCGTTTATCGGTCGTTCAAACGTTGGTAAATCATCCTTAATCAATATGCTGACTGGGAAGAAGGGGTTGGCCATGACCTCCTCAACCCCGGGAAAGACATTGCTTATCAACCATTTCCTGATAAACGAGGAATGGTATCTTGTTGACCTTCCCGGATACGGTTACGCGCAACGAAGCAAGGACAGCCGTGCCGATATATCCCGCATTATCAAGGACTATATTTTGCGGAGACCGCAAATGACCTGCCTTTTCCTTCTGATTGACGGTCGTCACAAGCCGCAGAAAAACGACCTGGCATTCATGGACTGGCTGGGCGAAAACGAAGTGCCCTTCTGCATCGTGTTCACCAAGCTCGACAAGCTAAGCCCCAACGCAGCGAAAGTCTCTACCGCAAATTATTGCGCGGAACTGCTCGATCGATGGGAGGAGCTTCCACCGGTATTCCGCACATCCTCTGTCGACAAGCGCGGACGCAACGAGATTCTCGACTATATCGAACAGTTGACGAAGCTTCCGCTTGATGTCGAGGAAGAAGGCGAACCACAGGCATAATGGCTGCGTCTCAATAGGAGTGTTTCAGTGAACCATCGCAGCTCCATAGTCGTTTTCAAATAAAAATCTATTCATCAACTTACGACTATGGAAAAGAAAGAAACAAAACGATGCTGCTGCCGCAAGAAAGACAGCGCTTCCGTTGAGAAGCACGAACATGCCATCAACGAATATCCCGGGACCTCGGTTGACGTGGCAGATTGCGAAAACGTTACCACTGCGGAGGTCAAGGAACGCACCAAAACCCTGAACAACAACCCGCGCAATACAGATATGTAACCGGGCTGAGAAATTTTCAAACGTCAAACAACTACGGTCGGCTGCGAACAATTCGCGGCTGATCGTGGTTTAATCACTTAGATTCGACGAATCTTGCCGTTGGATGTTTTCGGAATATCCGGTACGCAGCGGATTTCCTTCGGAATAGAATAATAAGGAAGATTGGTGCGGCATATCTCAGCAATCCGGTCCGTTTCGGACTCATCGCATTGGATAACCAGCACCAGGCGGCTACCCCACTTCTCGTCCGGCTCCCCTTTGAAATAAAACTGGAACGGAATCAATCCCGCGAGCTGCCGCTCAAGCTCTTCGGGGAATATTTTTATCCCCCCTGAATTTACGACATTATCCGCTCGCCCCAACCAACGGAAATGGCGAGAATCAACTATTTCAACAATGTCATTTGTCAGAAGACGGCCAAAGCTGTATGCCGGAGCGGATATTTTCAGTTTCTCTTGGCTGTCAGCGGAGAATGTGACCCCTGGCATTCCTTGGTATATCTGAGAACCCATAGGCCGCACAGCGACATGCGAGCAGGTCTCGGTCATTCCGTATGTCGCCCATATAGCGCAATCAAAATCTGCGAGTCGGCTCTCGGTTTCCGGCGAAACGGGTGCGCCTCCGACAATCACGTTCCTGACAGAGCCGTCGATTTTCAGATTAATGAACGATTCGCACTGAGACGGCACCAATGGCAACAAGCTGACAGTGCCATAGTCAGCGATTATCCGAGGCAAGATGCTTTCAAGATGATTCGTAGGCTCTACCATAATAAGGCGACATCCCGCTTCGACCGCCCTTACAATCATCATCTTGCCGGCGATATAGTCAGCCGATAAAGGACAGACCAATAACGATTCAGCATTAATTCCAAAGAACCTGTTTGTTGCCCTGGCTGATACCCGCATATCGTTTTTGGGGAGCCGAATCGTCTTCGGCTTGCCTGTCGAGCCGGAGGTATGGGCTTCGATAAACGGCGTGTGGGATAGCCATTCGTCAAGAAACACGCGTCCTTTGTCGGTCAGTTCAAGATTTTCCATACAACGCCGCGTCAGCTTTTTTTACAGCCAATCAATCTTCGGCAGGTTGAACCTTATTTCAGGGTTAAACCAAAGCTCTTCGCCCCGCAATTCCAATGGGGATGGGAAATTATTGGTGTACAGACGCCCCGTACCGAGTCCCTGGGGCATAAGTAAATCATACCTGCTTACCCATTGCGCAATAGCGTTCAGGCCGAGGTCGGATTCCAGGGCCGAGGTCGCCCACCACCCGATTCCTCTCTCTGTCGCGATCTCAATCCAGCGGTCAGATTCCGCAAGACCTCCGCACAATGCCGGTTTCAAAATGATGTAGGCCGGACGGATAGCCTCGAGCATATTCTTTTTCTCCTCGTCGGAGCGCACTCCGATCAGCTCCTCGTCAAGCGCTATCGGAATATATGATTTAGCGCAAATCTCAGCCATAGCGTCCCATTGTCCGGCCTTAATCGGCTGCTCGATTGAGTGGATACCGAGTTCCGAGAGGTAGCCCAGGCGGTCGTAAGCGTTTGCGGGAGAGAAAGCGCCGTTGGCGTCAAGGCGCAGTTCAATATCATCCGAACCGAACTCCGAGCGGATATATCGAAGCAACGCCAGCTCGTCAGCGAAATCTATGCCTCCGATTTTTAACTTCACGCAGCGAAAGCCGCCATCGAGTTTTTCCCTGATACGCCGGGCCATTGTCCGCCGGTCCCCCATCCATATCAGACCGTTTATCCTGATTCCCGATTCCCCGCGGCTCCAGGGCGTGTCAAATAAAGATTCCTGAGACCCGGAAGCAAGTGCGGCCGACGCTGTCTCAAAGCCGAACCGTACCGAAGAAGGCATATCCGTTCCGCCGACTGAACGGCAGAACCCGGCGAGAAGAGTTCCATAATCGGGAGTGTCCTCCGCACTTAGTCCGCGAAAAAGCGGCGCCTCTCCGACGGCGCTTTTCAGCCCGTCGGAAAGGCGAAGCAGGAATGTCTCCTTGACATTCATCTTCTGTCGAGAGGTTATGGCCGTTTCCCGGAACAGGAGACGGTACGGAGCGTATGAGGCCTGGAGCATTATCCGGGAAATTTGGGGAACTGCTCGAAATCTGGATCGCGCTTTTCAAGGAAAGCGTTCTTTCCCTCCTGTGCTTCCGGCATCAGGTAATACAGCAGCGTGGCGTCTCCCGCAAACTCCATAAGGCCTGCCTGACCGTCAAGCTCGGCGTTAAGCGCGCGCTTGATCATGCGGATTGCCATCGGGGAACGTTTCAGAATGGTCTGGCACCATTCGACCGTCTCGTCCTCCAGGCGCTCAAACGGCACAACCGCGTTAATCATACCCATTTCGAGAGCCTCTTTCGCAGTGTACTGGCGGCAGAGATACCAGATTTCACGCGCTTTCTTCTGACCGACGCAGCGGGCAAGATAAGAGGAACCGAATCCCGCGTCGAAACTCCCGACTTTCGGCCCGGTCTGGCCGAAACGAGCGTTTTCCGAAGCAATCGAGAGGTCGCATACAACGTTCAGCACATTGCCGCCCCCAATCGCGTAACCATTGACCATCGCGATTACCGGTTTGGGAATGGAGCGAATCATCTTATGTAGCTCCAGCACGTTGAGGCGCGGGGTGCCGTCGGCATCGATATAGCCTCCGAGCCCCTTGTAATGTTGGTCGCCTCCCGAGCAGAACGCCTTGTCGCCGGCCCCGGTCAGGATAATCACGCCGATTTCGGGACAGGTGCGGCAATAGGAGAACGCGTCAAGCATTTCCGTATTCGTCTGCGGCCGGAACGCGTTGTAGACCTTCGGACGGTTAATCGTTATTTTAGCGATGCCTCCGAAACGCTCAAAGAGGATATCTTCGTATTTTTTTATGGTTTCCCAGTTTCTCATATGATTATGGTGTCGTAAGATTATTGTCAATAATTATTCTCAGTAACGCGGGGCGCTCTTTCTCCTCCGCGAACATTTTCGCGGCACGAGCGAGCGAGTTGCGATCCGAGGCTTCAAAATAGCGGAATCCGTAGGCCGACGCGAGTTGTTCCAATGGTAGTTTCACGCCTCCGGCAATCAAAGGCTCGCGTTCAGGCAGGTTACGGGTTGTGGCAACCCGGCGGAATATTTCTCCGCCCCCATTGTCGAGTATGGCGATTTTCAACTTTGGAGACAACTGGTTCGAGGCAAAAGCGCCTATGTCATACTGCGCCGACATATCGCCGACGATAAGCAGCGTCGGCTTTCCGTAGGCCATCGAAGCTCCGATAGCGGTGGATACGCATCCGTCAATTCCGCTGACCCCGCGGTTGGCGCTCACCCTGTGGAAACGTCCCGCGGCAGCCGGCATTGCGTAGCGCACAGCCATACCGTTGCCCAACTGCAGGTTCCAGTCTCTCGGCACGGCGTCCAACAGCATAGTCACCGCGCCTTGCGAACCCCATTCATAGTTCACCTTTTTCGGTTCCGGCTGTTCGTCGGTTTTCAGCTTTAGATTTCCTACGCGGAGGTTGTGGCCGAGCGCGCCGCTGAGACGAGGGAAGAATCCTTCGGGAGGATAGTCGATGCGGGTAGTCAGCCGGCGGTAAGTGTCAACAGCACGGTCTGTCTCCCCGACGTGCCAGTGCTCGATTATACTGTCACATCGGCGCAACGCCTCTTTAAGTCGCGCGGAAACAATTGAGCCGCCCAATGTGATTAGAATCTCTGTACCGTTTATGTCGCAGGATGCCGGACATATGCGTCCCCCTTTCAGGTTGGCCAGCCCCTCATCCATTACAGTGAATCCCTCTATACGGGATATGTCAGCCAAAGCGCGGTTGAGTCTGGCATCCGGCTGATTGAATCCCGCGACAATCAGGACCCTCTTTCCGACCAGCCTCGATGCGAGAGCGCGTGCTGTTTCGACCGGGATTACAGATGGCTTACTGATTAAGTCGATTTTATGGAATAGCGCCTCGTCGCAATCCGTTTCCTCCTCTCGTGTCAGAGGGGCAGACAGATGCACATTGATATGCACCGGTCCGTGCGGGCCGGAGATTGCCGAGGCAAGAGCATCATTCAGTAGACGGTTGACGTGCCACAAACCCTCCTCGGTACACTCGTCTCCGTTAACGGAAACCTGGCTCTTTACAACATTTGATAACGCGCCCGGTTGCCGTATTGTCTGACTGTCAGCCTGGTCAATCCATGCCGCAGGCCGGTCCGCGGTAACCGCTATCAGGGGAATATTCCGATAATACGCCTCCGCTATTGCGGGCGCGTAATTAAGCATTGCGGAACCGGAGGTACAGCAAACCGCCACAGGCTCCCCCGATATATCAGCAAGTCCGAGAGCTTCAAAGGCCGCGCACCGCTCGTCTACCACGGGAATCGTCTCCAGGCTTCCGCAGCGCGACAGAGCCATAAGCAGCGGGGCGTTCCGGCTTCCGGGTGAGGTCACCACCCGCGCACTCCGTAGGCGGACAACGCCTGCGCGAGCATTCGGCATACAGCCTTCTCTGTGTTCGGTTTCCGCATATCTACTATAAAAGTGGCCTTTTTTGCCAACATATCATATCGCGAAATTAATCAAAAGTGTACGTTTTTCGTAACTTTGCGCCCGATTTTGCTGTTATTCATTATATGAAGTTCATCACGAGACATACCGCAATTGCTTTTATATCGCTGATATTCGGCGATCTGGCCGTTGCGGGGCAGACTCCCGAAACAACAGCGGATTCCGTGCCGGCAGTCGCTCCGGCAGTACCGGCGGACACTGTGCCTCCACGGAAAAAGGGGCTGATAAGCCGCATAATCAGCTATTTCGACGATTCAAACAAACCTCCCTCCCAGAAAAAGTTCGACATATCTTTTCTCGGAGGACCGAGCTATTCCTCTTCTACAAATTTTGAAATCGCCGTCATAGCGGCCGGGCTGTACAAATCTCGTTATGATTCGCTGACTCCCCGCTCGAACATCTCCATATTTACCGAAGTCTCCGTTATCGGCATGTTTAACGTCGGTGTACGCGGAAGCCATATCTTTCCCGGCGACCATATGAGAATCAATTATGACGGAAACTTCACCCGCTTCCCGTCATATTTCTGGGGAATCGGCTTCGACAGCGAGCGGAACGACGACAACAAGGGGAAGTACACCCTCTTCGAGTCGGCGATAAAGGCCGAATTTATATGGAAACTCGGCCGGAATGTTTTCCTCGGTCCGGCGTTCACATTTAATTATTCACAGGCCGACGATGTCAAAAAGCCGGAACTATGGCGCGGAGAACGGCTGAAGCAGTTGAATTATGGAGCGGGCATAGTTTTCTCGCTCGACACCCGCGACGATGCGGAAAACCCTTACAAAGGGCTGCATTTCCAGCTCAGTAACCGCTACTACCCGACATTCCTCGGCAACAGGCGCTATTTCTATACCGGCGAGGTAACCTTGGGCATCTACCACCGCTTCTGGGAGTCCGGGGTATGGGCTTTGCAGGCCCACGGAGCAATCTCCGGGAAAGACACCCCGTGGAGCATGCTCCCTACTATTGACGCGTCGGGAGCCGTGCGCGGATATTACGAGGGTCGATACCGCGACCGCAACGAGGCCGACATCGTGCTCGAACTCCGTCAAAAGGTTTGGCGGCGCAACGGCATCGTGCTGTGGGGCGGTGTGGCCGCTGTTTTCGACCATCCATCGGAAATAACAGGGCGCCGTCTCCTGCCGACCTATGGCATAGGCTATCGGTGGGAGTTCAAGAAGCGGGTCAACGTGAGGGTCGATTTCGGTATAGGACGGCACTCGACCGCGTTCAACGTAAGTATCAACGAGGCATTCTGACAGCCGCCTCACCAAACCATCCAATCACATTATGCGAAAATTCCACCACTTCATACATCGTTCGGCCCCCTGGCTGCTGCTATGGGTCGCAGCCGGTCTAATGGTGCCGAACATAGTCCTTTGCTTCACGGAATTGGGATGCGTATGGGGCAAATTCGCCAACATCCTGTTTCCGCTCGGAGTTTATCTGATTCTTTTAAGCCTTAGCCGCAAGACCGGGCGTACGGCGTTGCTGATGATTCCGTTCATGTTCTTCGCCGCTTTCCAGGTCGTCCTGCTCAGTCTGTACGGGGAGTCAGTGATAGCGGTAGATATGTTCCTAAATGTCGCGACCACGAGCTATTCCGAGGCCTCGGAGCTTCTCGCTAACCTGGTCGGAGCCATGGCTGCGGTTGTCGTAATCTACCTTTCGGCCATAATCTGGGGCGTGTTCGCTGTATGCGACAATGCCCGGTTGCCGCGATCCTGGATATTAGCTTGCCGTAAGACAGGCATCGCTTTTGGAGCAGTCGGACTGATATTGGTCGGAATAGCCTATGGCGTTTGCAAGCGTTACAGTTTCGAGCACGAGACTTTCCCCATCAACGCGGTTTCCAACCTTATAGAGGCGTTTGACAGGTCGTTTGAATCTAAAGCGTACCCTGAGACTTCGCGGAATTTCTCATACAGCGCCCGCTCGACTCGTCCGGCCAATGAGAGGGAGGTATATGTTATGGTTGTCGGGGAAACATCCCGTGCGCTCAACTGGCAGCTCGCCGGTTACGGCCGTCCTACGAATCCGAAATTGTCCGGCATGCCGGGCTTGACTTTTTTCCCTTATTCCATAACGGAATCAAACACGACCCACAAAAGTGTCCCGATGCTTCTCAGCTACCTCTCAGCCGAGAATTTCAACGAACTGCCGCGCACGAAGAGCATAGTCAGCGCTTTCAAGGAAGCGGGCTATGCCACCGCGTTCTTCTCAAACCAACCCCCCAACGGTTCATATACACAATATTTCTCCGAGGAGGCCGACAGAACGATATATATAAAGCCTAACGGAAGCCTGCCGCATCTTGACGAGGATTTGCTGGGATTTCTTAGGGAGGAGCTTGCGGATACGGCCGCGAGAAAAAAATTCATTGTCCTGCATACATATGGGTCTCATTTCCTGTACCGCGACCGCTATTCCAAAGATTGCGCTCGATTTTTGCCAGATGATTTTATCGACGCGTCCGTCAAGGACAGAGAGAAACTGATAAACTCGTTTGACAACACCGTGCTCTATACCGACAGCGTCCTCTCTGAAATCATCGATATGCTCAAGAGGCAGAATTGCCGCGCCGCGATGTTTTACAGTTCTGACCATGGCGAGGATATTTTCGACGACGAAAGGCAGCGGTTCCTGCACGCGTCCCCTACCCCCACTTATTACCAGCTCCGGGTCGCGACGCTCTGCTGGCTCTCCGACTCGCTGCTCAAGTCGGAACCAAGGTTTGAGAAAGCGCTTGAGAGCAACCGCGGACGACGCGTTTCTCCTCAGAAATCCCTCTTCCCGTCAATGCTGCAAGCCGCGGGAATCGAGTCGCCGTATATAACCCGCAGCGCCTCGCTGCTCGACAAGGCGTACGCTCCGACACCGACAGTCTATCTCAATGATTTGAACCAGGCGCTGTTGATCGAAAATTCAGGATTGCGAACTATCGACAAGGACCTCCTAGCCCCATATCTTGACGAATAGCGGAAAGAAGATAAAACGCTGATTTTTCAGAAGTTTTCCAAAACCAATTTATACATTACTAATATTCAATTGATTAACATTAATTAACTCATAAAAAGTTTTCCAAAACGGAAAACCGATGCTTTTTGCGTGTTCCCATATTGCGCGCTCGGAAAAATTGCCGTACCTTTGTCATCGCAATGGCAGACGGACCGTTGGATGCCCTAACGCCAGGCGCGACTCAATCCCAAATACACAGTAACATTATCAGCTAAAGACCCCAACAAACGACATCATGATACAGACCGTGATAAAGCGCGACGGCCGCATAGTAGGTTTTAACGAAGAAAAAATCAAGGCGGCAATCCGCAAAGCGATGTTGCAGACCCCGCTCGGCGAAGACGAGGCTCTGATACAGAAAATCTCCGACCGCATCGGTGTTGCCGGAGAGGAGCAGATGACGGTCGAAGCGATCCAGGACCGTGTCGAACTGGAACTCATGAAGTCGCCCCGCAAGGAGGTTGCCAAGAAATATATCGCCTACCGCGACCAGCGCTCAATCGCCCGCCGCGCGAAGACCCGCGACATATTCCTGGAAATCATTGAGGCCAAGAACAACGACATCACCCGCGAAAACGCCAACATGAACACCGACTCCCCCGCGGGTATGATGATGAAGTTCGCCTCGGAAACAACCAAACCGTTCGTTGACGATTATCTGCTCACGCCCGAAGCCCGCGACGCGGTGCGTAACGGCTATCTACACATCCACGACAAGGACTACTACCCGACGAAGAGTCTCACCTGCGTGCAGCACCCCCTCGACAATATTCTCAAATACGGCTTTATCGCGGGCCACGGAGAGTCGCGTCCCGCGAAACGCATCGAAACCGCGGCCGTCATCGCCTGTATCTCCCTCGAAACCGCGCAAAACGAGATGCATGGCGGCCAGGCCATTCCGGCCTTCGACTTCTATCTCGCCCCGTATGTCCGCTCATCTTTCATTGAGGAGGTAAAAAAGGTTGAACAGATGGCTGGCGAGGATTATTCCGACCTGTATGATGCCGAGGTAGAGGACTTCGTACACCGACCGCTCGACGGCCTGAAGGGTAAGGAGCGCGCCCTACAGCATGCGATGAATATGACCGTGAGCCGTGTTCATCAGTCAATGGAGGCGTTCATCCACAATATGAACACCATCCACTCGCGCGGTGGCAACCAGGTGGTCTTCAGCTCTATAAACTACGGCACAGACACCTCTGCCGAAGGGCGTTGCGTAATCCGCGAGCTCCTAACCTCGACATACGAGGGGGTCGGCAACGGAGCGACCGCCATATTCCCGATCCAGATCTGGAAGAAAAAGCGCGGCGTGAACTACGAACCTGCCGACCGCAACTATGACCTCTACCGCCTCGCGTGCAAGGTAACGGCCCGCCGTTTCTTCCCCAACTTCGTAAACCTCGACGCGACTTTCAACCACCACGAGAAATGGAAAGCCGACGACCCCAAGCGTTACCTTTACGAAATCGCCACCATGGGGTGCCGCACCCGTGTGTTTGAGAACCGCTACGGTGAAAAGACTTCCGTAGGCCGCGGAAACCTGAGCTTCTCCACAATCAACATCGTAAGAATCGCTATCGAATGCATGGCGATTCAGAACTACGACGAACGCATTGAGCGTTTCTTCAACAAGCTCGACGAGATGCTCGAAGTAACCGCTCGCCAGCTTTGCGACAGGTTCGACTTCCAGAAGACCGCCTATGTGAAGCAGTTCCCGCTCCTGATGTCGCGACTTTGGAATGGCGCCGACAAGCTCGCCCCGACCGACACGATCGAAGAAGTCATGAACCAGGGTACTCTCGGCATCGGGTTCATCGGACTGGCCGAGGCGCTGGTGGCCCTTACCGGCAAGCACCATGGCGAATCGGAGGACTCGCAGAAGCTCGGCTTGCGCATCGTGAGCCATATGCGCTCCCGTGTCAATGAGTTCTGCGAACGATACAACCACAACTTCTCGGTTCTCGCCACCCCCGCGGAAGGACTGTCCGGCAAGTTTACCGCCAAGGACCGCCGCTCGTTCGGCATCATTCCGGGCGTGACAGACAAGGCTTATTACACGAACTCCAACCATGTGCCGGTCTACTACCACTGCTCGCCCCGCCACAAGGCGCGCATCGAGGGCCCATACCACGAACTGACCCGCGGCGGCCATATCTTCTACGTGGAAATCGACGGAGACGCGACCCACAACCCAGACGCCATTTCCGACATTGTCGACCTTATGGACAAGCACAATATCGGTTACTGCTCGGTTAACCACAACCGCAACCGTTGTATGAACTGCGGCTATGAGGACGCGCAGGACGGCCTGACAGTATGCCCCAAATGCGGCAGCACGCATATCGACAAGCTCCAGCGTATCACCGGCTACCTCGTCGGTACAACCGACCGTTGGAACTCGGCCAAACTCGCCGAACTCGCCGACCGCGTGGTACACAAATAACCCGCCCGTTATTCCGCAAACTCCTTGAACAGAGAACCAGCTTCATAGTACACAGAGTCTTTTATGGAAAAGCTCAGAGTGCTCGATATTATCCCCGGCACGTCAGTCGACGGGCCGGGGCTTCGCACTACGATATATTTCGCCGGATGCGGCCACCATTGCGAAGGGTGCCATAATCCGCAGTCCTGGGACCCCGACGGAGGCAGACTGATGTCAGCCGAGGAAATATTGGATATCATAGAGGACAACGGGTTCAACGTCACTTTCTCGGGGGGCGACCCCCTCTTCCAGGTCGAGCGCCTCATACCCCTCGCGCGGGAGATACGCCGCCATGGTTACAACATATGGCTGTACACCGGCTACACATTTGAGCAGGTAGCGGCCTCCGAAAGCCTGCGTCCGATTTTAGACACTGTCGATGTGGTAGTTGACGGCCCCTTCATGCTTCCACTCAGGGATATACACCTCCGCTTCCGCGGCTCCTCCAACCAGCGCATCCTCCTCTCCCCCTCCGGCACCCCCTGGCCCGGATAAAAAATGAGATTGCCTAACACATTTAGACAATCTCTAATATGCGGTATGCTGCCAAATTTGGAGGCTCCTTCTTAAGTAGCCGAAAGTTCTTTCCAGTCAACACGCCAAATATAGCTCGTATAACGATTTGGCGAATAGTACGTCTCTCTATATGACTTTATGCGGCCTCTGTCGTCAAACAGATATCCGAACTCTTTTATGCCGTTCACGGATAAATCGTTTATAGTATTTATCTTGCTTACAAGATTTGCGGACGCCTTGCCGAAATAACCGGCACTGTGCAAGGGGCTGTGAGCAGCGTCAAACATCCCGCATACCAGCGGCCCGATATTGTCAACAGCAGGCCACGCGTTATAAATGTAGTTGTATATATATTTTGGAGAAGAACCACCTGCTTCATCCTCATGCCGAATCATATTGCCCTTCTCCCAGACAAAACGCTCGTACCATATCCAGGGATGGTCCATATCATAATCGCCGTAATTCCGCGTCCACTGGTAATGCTTGGCGGTGGTCAATCTTCGCTCGGAATCATAGGAATACTCGATGCGGTACTTAGCGTTGAGCGTGCTGTTAGGCTCCCTGACATCGCATACACCCTCGCAATATGCGATCAGTCCGTCTTCAATCGTCAAAACCTCATCCCATGTGCGATAATTTGAGAGTGTGCCGTTTTCTCCAACAGGACTCCCGGTGTAGGTTGTGTACCTCAAACCGATTTCATCCCTGTCTTCCGGATATGTGTATGACGCGCGGATAAAGCTGCTACCGTCATAATCCGACGAGGAGATTTCCACCAGCGAAATCCGCCCTTCGTCATCATAAACAAAACTCGTGGTTGCATTTTCGGCGACGAAAGCCTCCACGCGAGATTTCACATTCTCCACAGGCTCCGCCGGAGGTTCGGGATTGACAGGGTTGTCGGCCTCATTGGAACACGAGGCCAGGACGATGGCGGCAACAGCCGGCATAACGCCAATTCGCAAGTTTTTCATAATGATTGATTTTATATCGATATAACGTCAACCATTGCGATATTATTGCCACAACCCGACAATTTGCCATTGGCGTCTTTGCGAAAGCAGGCAGATTGCTATTTAGACGTTATACGGCGGTCGGGAGGCCGAAGCAGCGGATTATGGCGGAGCGGATGCGGGTGGCCTGGGGAGCGTTGGTGCGGAGAATGGTGAGGATGGTGTCTATATAGGCGCGCTTGGAGCCGTTGAGGCCGCAGAGATTGGCGACGTTGGAGCCGGGCACCATTGATTTCTGATTGTAGACCTTCAGCACCTCGGCATAGTCGCCTGACTGCGCCGCAAGGGAGAAATCGCGGCACATCTGTTCATACATGCCCCGGGCGTTTATCTCCCGTACGAGGGTATGGAGGTGGCTCTCAAACGCGTTTATGTTCGTGAACTTTCCGTCTGTACGATATTCCATAAGGCGCTTCACGCGGTGGCGCGTGTGCTGCATCGCCTGCTGATGAAGGTCCTTCTTGAACTGGTTGATGATCGAGCGTTTCACGCTCTCAAATACTTTTGCCTCGTTCTTACCACAGTACGATGCCACGGCCTTGACTACCTCTTCGAGCATGAGGATATTCTCCACCTCGGCCACCTCCGGAACAAAGACGCGCTTGCCGCGGAGATACTCTACCTCATGGTCGTCGCGGCGGTCTCGGTCAACGATTCCGCGGCTTTCGAGATGGTGGAAGCCCCGCAGGTCGTTGAAAGCTCGTGTCGCCTCTATGACTTTGTCACAGCTGCCGAGGGGTTTTACGGTAAAATCCTTGAATACGAGAGGATAGAGCTTGGCGTCAATCGAGTGGATTGTGTCCCCTTCGATGAATAGCACCGGCTTGCGGGAACCGATTATCGCCATATAAATCTCATCGGAGATTCCGGCGTCGCGGGGGAGCAGTTCGTAGTCCCAGCTTTCGGTGGATGCGGAATAGCCTTTTACCCAAAGTATGGCGTTGCGTGTCCGCGAGCCGGGAAAATCGAGGTCGTGGGTGGTATATATGAAACGGCAGTCGGGCCGCAGCTCTTCCACTATATCCCATACCCTCTTTAAAACCGACGGGTGCAGGAACATTTCAGGCGCGTCGACAAACACCCGGCTGTTTTCAGGCGCGTACAGTACCGAGCCGAAATAATACAGGACTGTCTTCTCACCATCAGAAAGACGCAATTGCGAGTAGGTGTCATCCGAGCCTTCCCGCGTGAACAACAGGCGCCCGCCCTGCCTCAAAACCTGGTTGTCAGGGAAAATCTCACGCCACAGCCTCAGCACTTTGTCAAGTTTGGTAGGGGGAGGAATCTGCCGGTCAGTTCTACTTCGCTCTCCGCCTTCATCGTCGAGGAGCGTCATCTTGAACTCGACAAGGTTAGCTATTTCCTCATTGAGCATCAGGGCAATCAGCTTCTCAAATCCTGTCGCGGGATTATTATGCAGGAACGAAGCGGAGGATGCCCGCTTGGCAAACACCCCCGCGACCGCCTCCCTCGATGCCTCGTTACGGCTGCCGGAGCCGTAAATGGCCTCCAGAGCCGACAGGCGAAAGACTTCGGAGGCGTTATGCAGGTCGGCTATCGCGTCGGTGAAACGCGACTTGCCGGAGCCGTTCGCACCGATTATCGTAAGGCATCGCAATGTGTCAGGCAGAACTACCGGCTGCCCGGCCAATGACTTCGGAAGGTTGACAGACATAACTGGGACAATCTCTTATAACATTTGGGTTAGTCGCGGAAACGCTTGACGAGGTCGCCATAAGCGTCGATGCGGCGGTCGCGAAGGAACGGCCACCAGCGGCGCACGCTTTCTGACCGTTCGAGATCGATATCGACAATTCCGACCTCTTCATCAGTCTGAGAGGCTTGGTAAAGCCACTCTCCCTGCGGTCCAGCGGCGAAACTCGACCCCCAGAATGTTATTCCGTTCGTCTGGCCGGAGGGGTCAGGCTCATGCCCTACCCTGTTGACCGACACGACCGGGAGGCCGTTAGCCACAGCGTGGCCGCGCTGCACCGTCAGCCACGCCTCGCGCTGCCGGGCCTGTTCTTCCGGCGTATCGCTGCTCTCGAATCCAATCGCGGTAGGATAAATCAGAATCTCCGCACCGGCGAGAGCCATAAGCCTGGCAGCCTCCGGGTACCACTGGTCCCAGCAGACAAGCACTCCGAGCTTCCCGACAGAGGTCTGAATCGGCTCAAACCCCATATCGCCGGGGGTAAAGTAAAACTTTTCGTAATATGCCGGATCGTCAGGGATATGCATCTTGCGATAGCGTCCTGCCTCAGTGCCGTCAGCGTCATAGACTACCGCGGTGTTATGGTATAGCCCCGGCGCCCTGCGCTCGAAAAACGAACATACGATGACGGTGCCCGTTTCCGCGGCGAGTTCCGCATAGAATTTCGCACTTTCGCCGTCAAGGTCGATAGCGAGCGAGCATAAATCGACGTTCTCCGTCTGGCAGAAATAGAGGGAATCGTGGAGTTCGCGGTTTACAATCAGGCGCGCGCCTTCGGAGGCGGCGCGGCGAATCGCAGCCGCCGTAGCGCGGCGGTTCGCCTCTATATCGCCTGTGTTGGATAGCTGGATGAGTGCGGTTCGTAATATTCTGCTCATAAGGGTATTGCTGATGATGGAATCTGCATTGTCGCGCAATGTAGGGAGCCGTGCTGCCGGATTAAGGCACGGCAGTCAACAGGCACGACAGGACGGTCGATAAATACCATCGAAAGCATATCGGCCGCCATGCGGTCCTTGCGCGGCTGGGCATATGTCGGGAGGAACACGGCCCTCGGGGTTATCAGGAAATTGGCATATGTGGCGGGGAGGCGCGTACCGTCTGCGTCATAAACCGCATCGGGTAGAGGTAGCCCGATAAGATGGTAGGGATTCCCCTCAGGAGTCCGAAGGCGGGAAATCTCCTCTTTCATCTTAGCCAGCTCCTCGAAATGCGAATCGGAAGAGTCGGTACACTCCGTATATATTATTGTGTCGCATCCCGCGAGACGGGCGAGAGTATCGACATGGCTGTCGGTGTCATCCCCTTCGAGCGCTCCGTGGTCAAGCCATAAGACCCGCTTGGCGCCAAGGCGTTCGCAAAGCTGTTCCTCAACCTGCTGTTTTGAACGGAGGTTGTTGCGGTTAGGGGAGAGCAGACACCGCGTGGTGGTGAGGATTGTGCCCTCTCCGTCGGATTCGACCGATCCCCCTTCGAGGACGAAGTCGAGATTGTCGAGCATCGGGCTGACAATTGTTCCGCGGCTTTTAAGTCTGCTGTTGACAAGATTGTCGCGGTCGGCGGCAAATTTCAGGCCCCATCCGTTGAACTGGAAATCGGACAAAAGCGGCTCTTCTCCAATTCCAAAAGAGGTCAGCGGCCCGTAATCACGCACCCAGGTGTCGTTGGTCGGGACTTCGATGACGGTCAGACGTTCCGCGGGAATGCCTCGGAACAAAGAACGCAGACGTTCCGCTTCGGGAGAAAGCACCACGGTACGCACCCCGTTTGCGAGAAACGCTCGAAGCATCTCGATATAACACTCCGTGACCTCGTCAAGCATATACGCCCAGTCGGTCTCGGCGTGAGGCCATGAGAGGATAACGGCGTCGAACCTCGGATTCCATTCCGCCGCAAGACAGAAATTATGTCGGCGGCTGTCAGCAGCTTTTTCCGGCATCATTCGTCGTAATCGTTAAGTGTTTCCCAGATCGAGTCCTGCGATTCCATATATTCCTCGCAATAGTCAAGGAAGCCGTTGCGCTCGGAACTGCCGACCTCGTGACACCATTCGCGGTAACGGGCCCGAAGCTCGTCATCGTCGGCGATCATCTTCTTGAATTCGGCTTCGGCGACATCTATCGAGCCCGCCTGCTTTATGACATCCTGGAACAGTTCAATAAGTTCATCCATAATATTTCATGGTAGATGGGTGATATGAGCCGCATAACGCGTTAAAGAACTTTAATGTATTACGCAAACTCGTTTCAAAAACAAATTTAGACAAAAACGCGAGATAAACAAAAATATTTAGTGTTAAAAAAGACGCGCAAAGATTTGGCAGTTTCAAAAAAAGTTCCTAACTTTGCACCGCAATTGAGAGGGAAACCCTCTGGGATTGCAGAAATGGTGAGAT
The DNA here is from genome assembly GCA_910585755.1 of uncultured Muribaculaceae bacterium. Taxonomy (GTDB): domain Bacteria; phylum Bacteroidota; class Bacteroidia; order Bacteroidales; family Muribaculaceae; genus UBA7173. Next base: position 36,411 of record CAJUFH010000015.1, read on the forward strand.
TAGCTCAGTTGGTTAGAGCGTCGGATTGTGGTTCCGAAGGTCGTGGGTTCGAGACCCACATTTCACCCCAAAAAGCCAGCCGCCCCACTTCGAGGCGGCTGGCTTTCTTTGTTTTAGATAATAATATTTTTCCCGACCCTGGGCGCACCCTGGTCGGGAATGTTATTTTAAGAGGTTATGGAACAGTATGTCTGCCGAGTTTACAGCGCGGCTTTTATCGCCGACTTGCCGGACTTGATGATGTATATTCCGGAGGGTAATAAGGATAAGTCGATGGCGGCAGATGCGGGATATTCGGCAACGAGGGAGCCGGAGGGGGTGTGAATGGCAATCGGCGAGTATTCGCAGCCGAGAAGCGTTTTTCCGTCCAAGCGAAGCGGTGATTCAGCGCTGATTTCCGTGAGGGCGGTATAAATTTTGTCTTCCTCGGTCACAATGCTGTGCCTGGCAAGGGCAGCGCCGGGGGCGTACGTGTAAAAGGTCGTGTGTTCGTAATAGTCCTTGGTCGGATATGTGCGTGGTGCTGAGGATGGTTCGGAAGGGGCGACAGCTTTCGGCTCCTGGACGACCATCTGGCGGATGCCTTCTTTATATATGTTGGATACACTAATTTTGCCCTGGACTTTAATCTGCCCCAATAGCTTCATATTTGCGAAAGAAGAGGGATCGTCCCAAAGCACAACGTTATACAGGCAGTTGTCAACATACGATTTTGCGTACACAAGAACATTATGTCCGTCATGCTTGACGACGTACATTCCGAGACAATAATCGCCGATGGCTGGCATCAGGTTCTCGTCGGCCCAGTTCTCTTTAAGATTATAGTATCCGCTATTCGAATCGCAAAATAATGAAAAACGGTCAATGTTGTTTGTCGGTTTAAATGCAGCAGGGTTATGGGACGCTAAAATATGGTTTTCGTCAATTTCACATATAGAGCCAATGTTATATTCGGGCAGGTCTGAAACGTAATTGTGATATTCTTGAAGAGTTGTATTCTGTTTCTCTCGCAATGCTGTGACAATATTGTTTTCGCATTTGATAGTTAAGGGAACAGAGCGTATGTCTTGATGATTCGCATCGATTTGCTTGACGAATAAATTTACCGACAAAGTGAAGTCAGCACCTGTGTTCCCGTTAATTACCGCATCGGATAAACTAAGGCTTGAGGCATTTAAATTGTATTTTAATGATTCGTTCGAGACTTTGACAGTCCTGAAAACATCAGCGATATTTGTCTCGAATGAGTATGTTACCAAAGTAAGGCTTGGGGTGTCGTTCTGATTGCCGAACACGAAAAGGAAACGGCCCTCATCGTCTACAGCGATTGTATGGCTAAGAATGCTGTTTCCTACCCATATTTCGCTGATAGAGGAGAATGGAATGACTTTCTCTTCAATTATATTCCCATCAGACGCATTATATGCACGCATAACATGCTCCGACTTGCCTCCTTGGACATATTTATTCATATAGACGTAGAGTTTGCCGTCGTGAAAGAGGAGTGCGTGGCCGTTTTCGTTTGCGTCCGCCGGAGATTCAAGGGCGACCTCCCAGTCAGTTGTCATGGAGGACATCAGCGTCGGGTCGGTGTTAAGGTCCAGTTTGTCGATGGTTTCGATGCCGCCAGCGAAATCGATTACCTGTGGCGCTTGTGTGTCTTCGGCATATGCTGGTATTGGGGCGGTTAGACAAATGAGTGCGGTAAGTATGCCCTTGAGGACTCTTTTCTGATTCATGGGTGGATTTGAGGTTGTTGATTGCGGTGTGGTTGGTTGATTTGGATAATATCTTGCTTGTCTGACAAAGGTATGTGAAATTGCGTTATGAGCCAAACAATTCTCAGAATATTTTAAAAATTTCTATAAAAAGTCCGTTTTATAATGGTCGTGTTGAAGGATGAGACTATCTTATCGAGACAATAGGATGTGGCGTTCGCTTGCGGGCGAGCTTGTAGTAGGCCAAGGCTGCGACTTTCGGCAGGTAGCGCGTCACGTCGAGGCAGATATTCAGGAAGGAGTTGAGCGGCTTCAGCGCCCGGATCGCGAACGGCCTGTCGGGTATGTTCTTGGAGTAAGTGTTAAGATGGTCTTTGATGATTTGTTTGTGGGATGCCAGACCGGCGGTGGAATTGCCGCCGGTGCGCATCGTCACGAAGTCGGCGGGGATGTAGCGAGTCCGTATGCCGTGGATGTAAATTATGCGGAATAACCATTCGAAATCCGCGGCTATCTTGAAGTCGAGGTCGAAAGTTCCGTACTTGTCGAAAATCTCGCGGCGGCAATAGAACGAGGGATGGGCCGGCATGTATCCCATTCGCATCTTAGCGCGCGTGCAATCGCGCGAACTGTAATAGCGTACGCACCTGGTCAGGTCAGAAGGATTTACGTAATGGATATCGGCATAGACGGCGTCTACTCCCGCTATTTCCCGGGCGACGCGGCTGAGTACGTCGTCGGCGGTATAGAAATCGTCTGAGTTAAGTATGCCGATCACGTCGCCTGTCGCCATGCCGATGCCTTTGTTCATGGCGTCGTAGAGGCCGCTGTCCGGCTCGGACAACCAGCGCAGCTCTTTACCGGCCTCCCGATAGAGGGCTTCGTATTTGCTGACAAGGCCAATCGTCCCATCCTCCGATTGGCCGTCGACAATAATATGCTCGACATCGCGGTAGCTCTGGAACAGCACGCTCTCCAGAGTTCCCTCGATAGTTGCCGCCGAGTTCCTTGTCGCTGTCACAACAGTAATCTTCATAATTCTTTTGATTCAAATTGTTACGCCATAGACATCCCTAAGATGCCGACGGATTTTGTCAGGGTCGCTTCCACAGGCGCGCTTGATTTCAAGTATTTTGGCGTCAACCAAGGTCCTGTACCACCAGCCCTGAATGAAACTAAACAGGAATCCTTCCCTGCCATCCAGAAAGGCTCCTTTTACCACGTATCTGTAAATGAAATATGCGAACGACCGCCAGAATAGCGGCTGTTTCGCATACCTATGCTTTTTCGCTCGTTTTTTTGCCGCTTGTGGGGAAATAAGCCTGCCGGAGTCTCCTTCTGCTGCTCCGGTGAGCCCCAATTCTATGTCAATCAAATCGGCCGCTTCCCGGACTGCGTAATTGACGTGCTTATGGCAGAACCAGGAAAGGTTGTTAAGATTGTGGTCGCAAAAGTCGTTATCGAATTGAACTACATCACCTTCTGTTACTTGTATGTGTTCGTCCATAAGTCGTTGCTCACATGCCCCTTTGCCACGGCGGAACAATCGGAGGAGCGTTACGGGATATACCCCGTGTTTCATCCACTTATCCAGGAAAATATGTCTGCGGTTAAATGATATTCCGGATACGGAGTCCGGCACATTCGGCAGCTTTTGCTTGATCTCTTCAATCAGTTCGGGCAGAAGGTATTCGTCCGCATCAAGCCGTAAAATCCATTTGCCGGTTATCGGAGCGTTTCCCAACCCCCAGTTGAATTGCATTGAATGGTTGTTTTCCCATTTGTGTTGCAGGATTTGCACTTTAGAGTATTCCTTGGCAATCTCGAGAGTTCGGTCTGTTGAGAAACTGTCAATGATGAATATCTCCTTGGCTATTGGTGCGACGTTGTCAAGGCAGCGGCGTATGTGGACTTCCTCATTGAAGGTCAGGATTATTACGGATAAATCAAGCATCTTTTATGATTCTTTTTTTGATAAATTTCGCAGGATTTCCGCCAACCACATCATAGGGTTCGACCGATTTGTAAACTGAGGCGGTTGCGCCGACAACTGCACCCTCTCCTATTGTGACACCCATTCCGACAAAGGCTCTTGCTCCTATCCAAGCGTTGGCTCCAATGTTGATTGGAGCAGTAATTAGTTCGTGGTTAATCGAGTCTATATTATGAGAGGCTGTACAAAGCATCGCATATTGACTTACTGTAGCGAAACGTCCAACGAATACTGGTGCAACGTTGTAACAGTCTGCATCAGACGCAATACAAGCGTAATCGTCCATAATTAGGTTGGCTGGATAATAGACTTTTGCAGACGAATATACTATGGCGGTTGGGGCGATTTTTGCTCCGAATAATCTTAGTATACAACGTTTCCATCCTGATCCGACGGAGCGAGGGAGCCAGCGGCAGCATAAATTCCAGGTGAAATTCCAAATCAGACGGATAACCTGGTGTTTGCGGCCAAGATGGTTGACATATTTAGTTTCCATCGTAGACAAATTCGGGTTTTGGGGCCTCACCGTTAAGCCATTTATAGAGACGGTACATAGAGGCGGCTACTTTTGAGGATTCGAAGCGACTGAGGACTAAGTCGCGCCCGCGGAGACCCATTTCGCGGAGCTGTTCGGAAGAGGACTGGCTGATTTCGTCAATGACTTTCGCTATGCTTTCGGGCGAGTTGTCAACCCACCATCCGCAGCGTTCGGTATTAAGGGATTCCCAGGGGGTGCCGAGAGAGGCCATAACGGGCGTGCCGACAAGTAGGGCTTCAGGTATTATCATTCCGAAATTTTCCATATCGCTCGGGACGAAAAGTGCGTCAAGCCGGGCGAGTTGCCGGAATTTCTCATCGCCGGAGATAAAACCAAGAAAATGAACTCTTTCCTTGATTCCAAGACGTTTTGCCTCAAAATGCAGGAAAGATTCGTAATCCGAATCTCCGCTGCCTATTATCCGCAGTTGAATATGGATATTTGGCCTTAATGCGATCGCCTGTATTATTTTTTCGATAGCCTTTATCGGATGGAGGCGTCCGAGAAAACCAATTGTAATCTCATTGGTTGGTAGATTTGGATATATCCTTTGTTTTAATAGAGTTTCAGCGATGGGCGGGCATACAACTGGATTGCCGATTATCGCGATTGGGCCCTTATAGCCGAGTGCGCGGATATGGCGCATTTCAGCTTTGCAGGTAGCGTGAATGCATGAAGCCTCGCGGATATCTTTATCGAAAAACAACTTGCGTAGCGGCCATTTCTTCCAGGCGCTTCGCTTCAGCGCTTCGGGATAGAGCATCCCGTGAGGCGTTATGACGTACGGTCGGCCAAGTTTTCGAGCTGTCGCACAAGTAATATGGTTGACATGGAGCCACATCCCGTTTGTGTGGTACACTTCATATGTATGCTCCTGAAGGAATTTACCGATGTTTCGAGAGTACAGGTATGGCGTTTTATAATCATAGGGCACTTCCCGGTACCAATCGCACCCCGAGGCGAGGCTAAGGTCTTTATTCTCATCCTGGACTCCTGAGGCGAGGAGGTCAATGGCATCACTGTCGGGCAAATCCAGCCGATTAAGAGCCGAGAGCAAATCGAATGTCGCAGTAGAAGTTCCGCCCGATTTTGCCCCAAGTGAAGCTATGGTATGGAGTACTTTCATATTAATAGCTATTATTTTGACCCGATTAGTGACGTTAACAACCAGAATAAGGGAAATAATATGGCGTTTGAATACAGCAGCCACCCTTCGCAACAGCCGTTCAATAGCAGGAATGCGAAAACGGCCAATAGAAGCGGATGTGGGTGGCGTATAAGCCTGCTAATTACGGATATCAAAAACACCAGGAAGATAGCCGCACCGAGAAGTCCTGTCTGGGCAAGGAGGGAGAGCCAGGAAGACCCGGGTTCGGTCGACTCGCCGAGGAGGATGGCCTCTTGGTTGTCGTAGGGGGAATTAAACACGGTCTGGGCGCAGAATCCGATGCCAGTCAGAGGGGCGCTTTTAAATTCTGTGAGTCTCCCACCCCATTTGTCAAGACGCGAGGAGAAGAGTGATCCAGACTCGATGGCCCATTCTGTCTTGTACTTGATTGAGATATTAATAGACGGAATGGCGATGCTGATGGCTCCTATTGCGGCGAAGAGCCCTATTATGCTAAATGCTAATTTGCGTTGTCCTTTACGCCTGCCGAACGCTAAGATTATCGCGGAGCCTACAACCAGTCCGACGGCGGCTATGCGCGACCCACCCGCTATAGTGTTGATAGTCGCGGCGCAAAACAATACGAGCCAAGCGATTCTTTGCTTACGACCAGTGGCGCTGTTCAGGACCCGGTAGAGCGTGTAAATCGCTGTGAGGGCGGCGACAGGAGACAAAGCCATTCCCAACGGCATTATTCCTTTAAATCCGAAATTTTGGAAGTCATCGGTGCGGGACGTTGTAATCGCAAACAACAGAGCAAAGAAAGAGAGAATCGTCAATATGATGGCGCCTAACCACCAACCTCTCCATATTCCTTCGCGCAATATGCTGAACGACGGTGAAGAAACAGCGGGAGAGATTGCCGCCAATGCGATTATAAATCCCGCCAGGCGAAGCCAGCAATATTTTAATGGCTCAGGTCGTCCGATTATTAAAGAAAGCGCGCACGCTCCGAAAAACAGCAACAGCGGGTAATTAAATGAGACTTTCTCTTTGGCTTTAACACTGATTGTTCCGACCGAAATTGCCGCTAACAGGAATAACCCTATAATTATCGGGGTGGTACCGTTTATACCTTCGATATGGCGCAGAGTCAGCAATAATCCGAGCGCGACTCCCGCAGGGCCGATTGCGCGGCGGCTCTTTATGTTTTCCGTAGCGGACACTGCGTCAGTCTTCAAGAGCTTTATGGTAGGCGTTAATTTGGTTGCGGTCACGGGCAGCGAAGTCAATGCCGCGTGCTGCTGCGGCATATTGGTCGTAGCCGGCAGAAATTTTGTCTATTGCCTTTTGCAAATCCTCGCTGGAATTGTGACGGAACGTAAGTCCAGCCCCGGTAGCGAGCACCATATCAGGTCCTGCTCCCACCCTGTCGCTGACGATGCATGGTAAGCCTCTGTACAACGCTTCTTCTACGACTAAGCCCCAAGGCTCTGAATAAGAGGGTAGTATGAATATATCGTGTCTTTCGTAGATTTCGGAGAGATTTTCATTAGCGATAAATCCTGTGAAGCGGATATTGGAGGCAGCTATAGCTTTAAGGGCGGCTTCATCTTCACCTCCTCCGACAATGGTCAGCGGCAAACCGTTGCGGTTAAAGCAGTCAATCAAAACCGGCAGGTTCTTTACCGCGGTAAGGCGCCCTACGTATAGGAAACGGAGCGGGGATTGAGGTGAATGGTATTCAACGCCCTCTTTGCGGAATATACCTACAGAGCCGGTGATATATTGCGGTCCCTTGAGCTTCAGTTTGTCGAGGAGGCGCTTATGGGGCGTGCCGCTCGGAAATGAGCCTGACATACGCCCGATTATCCTGCGTTTAATCCAGCCTCGTAAACCGTCTGTGCGTACTTCAAAGTCAGTTGATTCACAAACTACCATATTTTTACGGCGGTTCGATTTAAAAGCGAACAGATTATACTCGGGAACGCACCAGCCCGAAAAAAGCACTTTCTTATGTCGAATTGACCGCATCAGACGACGCAGAGCCTTGTAGGTCTTTATCTTGTCGCGGTCCTGGTATTTTCCATCGGAAATGAATACCCAGTCAAAGCCCCAGTAACCGCGATCCTCTTCCTTAAGCAGACAGTTTACCGCTTCTGAACCGTAGCCGAGGAGCACCATCAGGATTTTCCTTCCTTCGGCGGCAAGTCGGCGGCATAGTTCCAGCTTGTAAAAGCTCGGAGTATTGGTAAGATAGACGTAATCGTATGGCTTCTCAATCTGTTCGATTGTGTCGCGCCATACCTCGGTGGAGAATCTTCGGCTCACTTCACCTGACTGATTTATGTAATTCGCAAGTTTTTCCTTGGGTAGCGATGCGACGCGCCTTATTTCGTCAGCCATTCCTTCAACTGTCGACGGAATCAGGAAATAATGTATTCCGTCAATCTGCGGATATGATATAGTGGATATTATGGCCCGATTGTGAAGTAACGCTTCAATTATTTTTGATGGGAAATTGCAACGGTTTTCGAGATATTCGGGATCGCGCGTCGAAAGGAGGAAAGTAGAGCTGTGGAGCAAGCGGGTATATTCTTCAGCAGAGACTTTGCCATGGAAAGTGACGTTCGGATGTTTTTCTGCCAATGAGGCTATCCGTTCAGGATTATCCGAGACACCGGTTACGTTAAGTGTGGCTTCTGGTACAAGGCCGAACGCTTCGATTACTTTTGATACCTGCGAGATGTTTTCGCCAAGAACCCCTGAGAGGAGGAATGTCGGGGTTGGTTTATCAATGTGGGAATAAGTGACGCCTGATGGCGGAACTACTCCGGGAAGACAGCGGAAATTGTGCTTGGCGATACGTTCGTAAGTTGTCAGGCCGATGCGTCCTGATGCGGAGTTGTAAGCCCTCATCACCCTTTTTTCGTCAGACTGTCCGGGGGTGAAGTCAAGCACAATCGGATAAACCGATACTGATGGTTTGAACCAGCCGAGCAGCCTGACGAGGAAATAATTCAGGTTTGTCACGTTGTAAAGCCAGAGTTCGCTTCCTTTGGGGATGCGCCGCAACAGCGATACTTGTTCCATGAGCGGGCCGAGCGCCCGGAAACGCCCGGGAAGTCGGCGAAGCTGCGATGCCATGGATGTGAACAATCCGCATGACGCGTTTTTAGCGTCCTCATAACAGACCATCGGAGGGAGTATCGTATAAGCCGCATCGAATATTTTCCCTCGCAACAGATTGCAGGAAAAATGGCTTGCGGCAATGCTGACACCTTCGGGAATCTCGCGGGTGTCGGGCGACATATGTCCTAAAAAAACGCGCATAGGAGGATTATTTCAATATCAGCGTGACGAGATCGCGCAAATCGCGGGAACGGAACGCGAGGGCGAGCCCCAGGTAGACGAGGATTCCGGCAATGATGCCGAGAACGACACGAACGGCGCTATCCTCAGAGGGGAGAACATACAGCAGCAATAATATCGCTCCATACATGGCGGCTGAAAACAGCAGGCTTGGCAATACGGCTTTCGCCTGTACAAGAAGCCCGAGCCCGATTCGGCGGCCGCCTCCGATAATCGCTATAAGCAGACTGACAGCGGCTGTCACCACGAGCCCGCAGCAAACGGCCGACAATCCGAACGGCAGCATTACGATAAGCATAAGAATCCCGACGCTTTTGCTCGCGAGCTGCAAACGCAGGTATCGTTTTGAGTCGCCGAGGACCTCGAGAACCATCAGGTTGACCGAAATCAGCGGGAAAAGCATCATCGCAATCGCCAGGATACGCAGCAACATAGCCGCATATAGCCACTGATTGCCCAACAGGAGTTCGATGAATGGCACTGCAATGGCCGAGAGGCCGGCCATCAGCGGGAATATGATGAACGCGTAGTATCGGATATGGCGAGAGAACGCTCCGGCAAGCCTATCCGGCTCATCCCGAAGGGAGCAGAGCGCCGGGAAAGTCGCCCGCTTGACTATCCGGGTGACATTGGTCGAGGCAAACTCTCCGAGCTGGTCTGCACGGGTGTAGCAGCCGAGGCTATAAGCCGTGAACACCTTGCCGATTGTCATCATATAGACATTGTTGTAGAAAGTCTCAAAAATATCGCTCGCCATTATTCTTGAACCGAAGCCGAATAGACGGCTGAACGATTCTTTCGCAAATCTCATTCTCGGCCTCCATGGCGACAAAATCCACAGTGCTATGCCTGTTACCACATGGTTTGTAAGCTGTAACCCCGCAATTGCCCAAACTCCGTAACCGGCATATGCCATCCATACGCCGACGACACCCGAAGAGAGCGCTCCGGCTAAAGTCGTCTTGGCCTGGGTCTTGAAATCGATGTGCGCAGTCAGTATGGCGCGGTGGACTACCAGGGTTGAGTTGATTAGCACACTAAGGCTTAGCACACGGGCGAGGTCAGTCAGCTTCGGCTCGCCGTAAAATTCAGCAATCCACGGTGCGGTGACATATAGGGCGAGATAGAGAATCCCCCCTACTCCGATATTAAACAAGAAGGCGGTTGACACGTCTTCTTCGGTATGCTTTCCGAGGCGGATAATCGCTTGGGAAAAACCGCCGTCGGCGATCAACTGCCCTATCGTGATGAATATCGCAAGCATCCCGACGAGACCGTAGTCCGTCGGAGTCAGTAGGCGCGCCATCACCACCAGGGTTGCGAACTGCACGCCCTGCACTGATAGCCTCTCCACGGCGCTCCACGCCGCCCCCTTCACTGTCCGCCTCGCATCAAACACGGTTAATTTGGATTTTCGAAATCCTTGCGTTAAGCAGGCTAAATAGTTTTGCGACTAAATAGGACGCAATGATTAATATCACTGCGTAGGCCAACGAGCCGTTAACCATACCGTAAAATGGGAAATGGACGAGATATAGTTCGTAGGATATTGCTCCCGTAAACAGCAGGAATCTGCTTTTATGGATGATTGGTATCAGCCAGACAAATGACATTACGGATAAAGCGTAGGGCAGTTTTATGAATAATTGTATTATATTATATATCCAGTCATTAATGTGTACACGTATTTCGGGCATCTGTTTTATGCCTAAGAAAACTGTAGCAATGACGAAGGAAATAATTCCGAGACGAATTATTTGTTTGTTAGTTAATCTGGATAATCGTTCGACATAGACGCTTGTGACAACACCCATAATGAATGATAATGATTGTTCCGCCTCAAGATTTGGGAGATAAAAGAGTGATACAAGAGCACAAGCGCTCATTATCATCAGCCTGTATTTGAATGCGAATTTTGTTGAAAGCCAAAAGACAATGTACCATTTGAACAGATACCCGATGTACCAATAGCTCGTTTTTATTCCGAATATGTCAAGTAAATAATTCTGCCATGACATATTGTCTTTTACCATGGCAATTATGGAAATAACAATAAAGTAGGGAATAAAAACACGTCGAATCTTTTTCTGCCAATACCTTGTCAGACCGGATTTTTTCCAAGATTCGTTCAGTCCGAATCCGGACAGAAATAGGAATAGTGACACTCCGATTCCGCCGAAAGGCGTAAATGCAACTGTCCCCATTGTTCCTGAAATGTGTCCAGTCATAATCAAAATGATAGCGATTCCTCTCAAACAATTTGTATAATTAAGAGAAAACACCCCCCCCGTTGAGATGTTTTCAGAATGTCTGTCTAATCCAATACAGACACATATAGCGAGCGCGACAAGTAAAATGAGTGTATATGCCATATTATTAGATTACCTCCTGTTTAGCGAATTTACCTTCAATAATATGTCTTAATTTCACTACGGCAATTAAGGCTACGATCATCAACATATACTTTGCAATAGCTGGCAACGGATAGTAGTAATTAATCGACATAATTATGACCTGTGATAGAGCCATTATCTCGTAGGTATTTCTGCCGATAGAGCCGATGAATTTTGATACCCTTGCGAAATGATTCGCTAATAGAATAGATGAGGTAATTACCGTCGAACATCCTCCAACTATGCCTATAAGAATGGGTATAATCGGAATAATGTGGTTGGAGCACATATCCAAACGAAAATATTGAGAAACTATCAATGAGGGTATAGCTCCTCCCAAAGCTGCGATTGTCAGCATTTTGGTATTTGGGCAAGAAAGAAAATGTTTGATTTCACGCTGAAATTTTCTGATAAAAACCATTAGTGAAGTAGCAAAAGGAGTTACAGACATAGCCCATGGTAGATTGAAATTGGAGTGGGAGAGAATGAGGCTAACAAATAAAAGGATTGCGGAAACTAAATAGGCATATTTGATGTTGATGCAACGACATATTGTGAGAGATATAAAGAAAACAGGAATGAACCATAAAGCAATTCCGCCCCATCCTGTCCGTAAAATGTGTACTGCGTAGTCGGGGTAGGTAAAACCTAAAATGGGAGCAAGAATCCCCCAGTTTATGATAGAATAGACAACAAAAGGAATAAGCAATAATTTTACTTTTCGAATGATGAAACTATAAATAGTTCCTTTGTCCCATGATGTGAATAAGGCAGAAATTATGAAGAAAAACGGCATATGAAATGACCATATCCAATTAGATAACCAACCGGGTATGGATGTATGTCCTATAACCATCAAGGTTATGACAATTCCCTTTGAGACATCTGTCCACAGTATGTGCCTTTTATTTTGCACAAAATAATCGCGATATTCAATGTCTTTTCGATGAAGAACGCACATATCCCGGGTCAAAATATTGACGGCAGATAAACATTCCTAATGCAATATACATAATAGCTTGCGTGGTTTGGTGTTGTCCGTTAGGCGAGATGTAGCATGTAAACAAAAACGCCCCTGTCAGAATACATATAAGGATTTGAAAAAAATTCCATCGGTGCAACCTCCTAAGAATATATATGGCTGGATAACATAGGAGGATTACTCCAACGATACCACATTCGCTCAAACGAGCAAAGAATGAATTCTCATAATGAGATCCGGTGAGTTCCCCCGGCTGAGCCTTTTGCCCTTGAACCAGTGCGACAGCTTTTCCAAAAACGAAAATACTAATATCATCGACAACTGTCTCATGCCATCCTCTTATCCAAGACTTGCTTCTGGGATCTTCGCGGATACTTTCATTTGAGTAACGGTCTGAGTATATATCTTCTTTTAATAGAAAAGACGTAATCGTTGGTACAAATATTATGGCTAATAGTACACCAAGTGCTATATGTGCTTTTGTGTCTCGTACTTTAGTTATATAGTATGCCAATCCGCCTATAAACATAACTCCAAGAACAGCAAGAATCTGCCTGCTGCCAGTAAACCAGCATCCAACAAGAAATGATGCGCAAATTAATAAATAGGATAATTTGGCTGCGAACTTCTTGGCAAGGTGCATTCGCATAAGTCCGCAAAACATGCAGAAGGAGTAAAAGACGCCAAATGTAGTGGGTGCCTCAGATAGAAAACAGAAACGTCCTGATTCTAATAACCCTTCAGCTTCCTTTGAATCCCGAATCAGAAACTTTTCTGTAAAGAAACCTCCTGACATATAATCAAGTACAAGCCCTATCGAAAGGAATAGTCCGAAAAATGTGAAAATGGAATAGAACGTATTCAAGCGGCACACGTTGAATCGCGATATTAGAAAGGGCAAGAGAATAAATGGTAAACCGGCGAAATACAGCCAAAAAGCATAAGCGATGCGTAGTGTGTTAAAGTTATAACTCCAGATCGTTATAAAAGAAAGGATTAATATGGCAAAAGCTAATCGGCCTTCAACATTGAAAACCTTGTTAAGTGGTTTTAAGTGGATGGAAGGAACAGTAAAGTAGCATAAAACCAATCCAATAATCCATATAAGTTGACGCCACATTACGAGAGGAGTTCCGCTGAACAGCCAGCCGAAAAAGCTTCCATTGAACAGCATAAAAATGCTGATGAGGAAGAATGATATCAGCAGTCTTACACGAGTTTTAGAACCCAGCATAATAATTTCGGATCAAAAATTAGTAATAACAGCCTGATTTGGCTTTTGATGCGCCAGCGGGATTTGAAAAAGATTTTGGAAAGGCGTATTTTCATTGATGGCCTGCGGAAGAATGACATCACCGTAGCTCGGTGTTGCTGGTTTTCGAATGCGCCAATCATCTGAAACACATATGTGTTGGAAACCAGGTGAGTGATATCCTTGTTGGTCATCCCGTATTTATTCAGAATATATTCATTCCCCGTCACTACGCCATTGAAATTCCGCATAGTCTTCGACGCCGTTATAGATCCAGTCCTGTTCTGCCTATAATAATAAATGTTTCGGTTAACATATCTAACGAACAGACAATGCATCATTACGTCTACATAAAATGGATTATCTTCATGATAAATTCCCTCGACGAAACGCAAATTATTGTCACGCAGAAGCTTGGCAGGGTATAGTTTTTTTGGGGCTGGGATTTCCTGGAATTGGGAACGGCCAAGTGTCAATCTCAGGAATTGCAGCGGGTTGTAAACGCCTTCATTTATTCCGCATCCTTTCAATTCATTGTCTTCTTCCGAATACCAATAATTGAGAGGGAACTGAAGGATAGTGTCAGGTTTGGCAAGTGGTAAAAGAATCGCCAAAGCTTCTGATGAGAGCCAATCGTCGCCGTCGAGAAACAATATATACTCTCCCTTAGCGCGATCCATCCCGTTGTTCCTTGCGTTTGACAGGCCGCCATTGGGCTGGTTTAAAATCCTTACGTTACTTATTCCTTCATATTTTTGAATATAATCAAAAGTGTTGTCCGTTGATCCGTCGTTAACTACGATTATTTCGAAATCATCCTGTGAGATGTCTTTTTGACCGAGACAGGATTCAATCGCTTCTGAGATTAATGAGCCAACGTTGTATGCGGGGATTATGATTGAAATAATTGGGCGATTTCTCATAATGACAATTACTTAATGAATTTTGATGCTATTGCCTCAGACCATACGCCAAGACGATGGCTTATGCGTTCGATGCTGCTGGTTGCCAGTATTTTTTCCCAAATTAGAATCCGGATTCTATCTATTGCGAAGCAAATCAAATAAGTTCCAGACACGAGTAATATCAGATACGCAATATTTGCAATAGGCGAACTTAATTCCCATATTTGTCTTGCAAATCCATGGTAATATGGTCGTATAAGCGGATTTTCATGTATAAGATAAACAGAGAAAGCTGAAGACGCCAGGATGTTTATCACTTTATTTGAAATGGTGAATTGAGAAAATATAAATATGAAGCAGATGGCTATTGTAATATTGACTGGTGACGCATAGGAAATAACATAGCTCCCTAACAAACCGCAGACCTTTTCATTCGTAACGAAAAGGTCTATTGAGAAGATTACGCTTCCCAACAATACGATAAAGCCCAACAATTTGGCGAGAGAGACACCCGGCCTTTTGACTGGCCGATAATTATCATATTCATTTCTAAGTATGCGTCCAATAGTATACAATATCAGAAAAGATATTGCTGAATATCCATGATTATAATCTTTCCAGACAGGAAATATCCAGCCAAATATTATTTGAAATATTGTTAATATGATAACAAAAAGAATTGATTTTTGTTTATTCTCTGAGATATATTCATTAATGGGGGGGGTAAAAATTACCATTATTAAATAGCAGGCGGTAAACCAGTCATGGTTGCCAGGTATAAGGTCATACAAAATAGTGTAAGCGGATACACTTGTTATAAGCATAAAGCATATCCCTATAAGTACCCGATAGAAAACTACCTGAAATAGTATCCCGGTTATTCGTTTAACATTTAGTGTTATGCCGAACCAACCGGAAATGAGTACAAAGATATTCACGCCCTGAACGCCGAATAGGCCAAGTTCACACCTAAGCCATCCTTGAAATGGAGAAGAAGCACATATATCATGGGTTGGATATCCTTTGAATGTTGCCGTGGTAGCATGCACAAAGAGAACCATAACCATAGCTATGATCCTCAGAAGTTCGAAGTTAGATTGCCTGGTCTTCCCCATTATGCCTAATCGTTACGGGAAAGTATAGAGTTTAAATAATTATGGGCTGCAACCCTGAATGATTCAAGTCGCGTTTCCATTTGATAGAAATCTACAGGTTGACGCATAATGCTTGATAATTTTGAACAATCAACAATTTCTCTTGAATCCAATCCTAATACGCTTAACAAATCTTTGAGCTTATTCCTGTTGGAGGGGCGGATGAAAGTTGCAAAGGGACGATGCGCAATAGCCGAAAATATTGTGCCATGAAATGTGTCTGTTATAACCGCGTCGGCGTATTTGAACCATCGAAGGACTTCAATCGGCGAACTCGGAGATACAAGTTTATCGCACCAGGGGTAATATCCCATTATTGCAACAAGTTCCTTATTCGTTTCTTTCGCATACTTTTTAATGGCATTGATTTCATTATTGTCGGTTATCCTATGGCCGTAGGAATATACAATTATGTAATCAGACATTGGTGGCTCATCAAATCCGGATAGTTCGGTCTTATAACCATAGGCTAAAACCGGGTCAATATGGATTTTGGGGGTTACGCCATTTATGTTTTCAATAATATTAGCGCTGTTTTTGTCGCGTACGGAATAATATGTAACATTCTTAAGCGCTGATATAATTTCATCCCTAATTCCGTACTTATTGATGTCTTCAATCGTTGTATGGCCGAATGAGCCAGCGTATGTTGCTATTGTTTTCGCATTCTTGATGTCGCCAAACAATTGTGTCGAGAATCCCCACCACGATGGTTGACAACAATTAAAAACCTCATCGCTTCCAATAATGGCGACATCAAATAGTTCGTCGTCGTTAGCCCTCGGTAACAGATATTGATAATTCTCAAAAGCTTTAAAATAGGAAGTTGATTTTCTTTTTTCATCGCGAATGAAGAATGGCCCATCTTTAATAAGCCTCATTATGATTCGGGGGAGTCTGGCAAGAAAAGATTGATTTGAGTTGTTTTCAATGCTAACCAGAGGTACCCCCGGCCTGATATCTATGAAAGAACAGGAAACATCGGTAAAAGATTCAAGCAGTTTTTTAAGCCCATAGGCTTGTAAAAATGATCCGTAATTTGGAATCTGCTGCATTGATAAAATGCCAATTCGTGTCATTTATATGATTTTATTTTAGAAATAATGCGTTTGGGCAATAATGAAGTATAATATAATCTTTGTATGATGTTCTTGTGAATCCAAGAAAGACTGTGTGCTGAGTCGAAAGACTTAATGAGAATACGTCTTATCCAAGGTTTCTTCAAAGTATGAGAAAGCTGACCCCTCATTATATCTTCTGTTTGCGTATTTTGAATTACGCATGTGGTCTGTAATGATGTCAAACTGCGCTCGCCTAATGCAGTAATTGCTATAATGGCGCTGACACCTTGATTGTCTTCTTCAAATTTGCTACCCCAGTAATCTCCCAGGCGTATGTCTGCTGCTGAAGAAGTGCCTTTGAACTTGCAATTTTTATAACAACAGTCGTTAAGACAAAAGTTGCCTAAAAACATATCATAAAACAAATCACCTTTGCTCCATCGCGAGCTGTAATTATGGATAGGTTCTTGCTTGGTGACATCATATTTTAATTGATATAAATCTCTTCTGCCGTGACAAATGTCGAAAGAGTTAAAGTCTGCAGATATTGCCCATGAATCATGCCAACCATGTGATTTGTTACGCCATGATACAAATGTAGGACATCCTTTTGACGTTGTCAATTCTGAAATGTATTTATCCCACAATTTTAATGAGGGCGTTCCATGGCAGAAAAAATCTATTAGTAGGAAATTGTTTTCTTTGTTTATTAGCTTTAAATATCTCCGGAATGACGCAATTTGACAAGGTGTCCCAATCACTATCCATTTCTCATTGACATTGATTTTCGTAAAGCCTTTTGTAGTGTAGCTTGGAAGATATTTACTTCCCACCGATGCCATTAGCTCAGATTCTGTTGTAGCTACGTAATGGATGGCTCTATTGGCCTTTTCGTCATATTTAACTGCGCATATCTTATAACCTTTCTCAAGATAAAGACGAGCTAATTCAAAACCTATTCCTCCAGAAGAGCACCATCCCCGAATGTTGTCATCTTTTGACCAGCCATAAAAGGACGTCGGCTTATGATTGCTCTCACAAAATTTGTTATAGTAAGAACATACCTTTTTGCATATTCCACATTTAATGCAATCTGATACGTTAACAGAAGGAGAATAGAATCCAGAATTGTTTTCAATCAGTGAAATACATGATTTGGGACATGCTTTAACGCATACACCACAACCATAGCAAAATTCTGATATGTCGGAGATATTATTATTCACAAACAATTTTGTGTTTTAACTTCTTTATAACGGATATAGCATATGTCCTTTCACTATTACTAAGCACAATGAAATATGACGTTACGGCAGAAATCAGAATCGAGAATAAACAAGTGAAAATTGTACCTTCAATTCCATGCGTTAGCTGCTTGATTAGAAAAGATAAGGGAAAGCTAATCACAACAGACAATGTCGTCGGTAACATAGCTTCCTTAATGTATTTCATTGCCGGGAAACAAATTAGTCTGCTAAGGTAGCCAATTCTCACAAAATGAGTTATTAAATTCAGAATCACTCTGAATAATATCACATAAACTGGCGAGAAACCTAACCATAAAATGAGAATTGATGCAGGCAGGTTTAACATTATAAGTCCTGACATGATGAGCATATAGTTCTTGATATTTCCTGCAGCTTGCGCTGATACCCAAAGAGGACCAGAAAGCGCATCTATTAGTGAAAACACCAGCATTAATTGTGTGAATGGTACGGCATACTGCGGGACTTGTCCTAACCATATTTTCATTATTTCTCCACAACAAACAATTATAGGCATTCCCAAACATAACATTAAACAGAATGAAAGCCGGGATGTCGAGAACAGGAAAGAGAAGAATTCATTTCTGTCTCCCCCCGCATATGATTTGGTAATTTGGGGATTAAAGGCCGTTTGGAAATTAGAGACAAATGAACTTAATGTGGAGAATATTTGATTACAAATCCCCATCGCTGCATTTACAGCAACCCCGCAAAACACATTGAATATCATGTTCAAACCTTGGTTTGCCGTGATATTACTAATTCCCCCCAACATGTTCCATCCATTAAATGCGAGCAAATCTTTGAATAAATTTTTATCCCATAGAGGGACATATTTGATGGCTTGAATGTTTTTTTTACAATATAACGCAGCCCAGCCCCAACAGCCAACCGTTATGATTAAAATTATTAGCGCATAGATGATTAATCGAGTGTCGGCTGGGACTGATATTAACAAATAGACACCCCCTAATTTTACGAATGCCTCAAATATGCTTAAATAAGAATAAAAACCAAATTTCTCAAAAGATATTATTGCGGAATTAAGCGGAGATTTTATGATGCTCACAATAAATGTCATGATTGATATTTGGTATAGCCAAAAAATCTCCGTACCTCTATTTGGGGGTAAGTTCAATACATTAAAAACAATCCAAAGTCCGACAGACTCCGCTATTATAAGTATTCCTGTTCCAAAAATCAGGTGAACATTGACACTCATAGAATAGATTTTGGAAATGTCGTTTTCCTGATTTTTACCTATATAATATGAAAGATATCTCTGTGTGGATTGGTTAAGGGCTGCGCTTATAAACGAAAATAAGACTACCACTCCTCCTACTACATTGTAGATGCCATAATTGTCTACTCCTAAGGCTTGTAATAATATTCTGAATGAGAATAAGTTCACCCCCATCAAAATAAACATCCTACAATATAGGAATAGAGTGTTTTTTGCAATCTTATTATGGTTAATAGAGCTCACTATTAGATTTTTATAACTGCGAGATGTTAAATCAATTTTTGGAGGTAGGGGGCGGGGATGGTGGCGGTGACGCGGAGGCCGAAGTCGGAGGTGAGGGCGACGGTCAGGAGGCGGCGGGTGCCGCGGGAGTGGATGAGGCCGCGGTAGCCGGCGAAGGGGCCGTCGGTCACTTCGACGGGGGTGCCTTCGGGGAGCTGGGAGGGGTGGGAGGTGTCGACGAGGTCGAGGTCGTCGGCTGTGGCGGCGTCCAGGAGGATGCGGAAGTTGTCCATCTCGCGGCGCGGGATGCGGGAGAATGGGGCGTTTGCGGCCCGTGACTGGCGGTAAACGGATGCTGCCGGGGCTATTGCTTTCGCCGCATCGGCAATCAGGGCCGGTTCAGCTTCAAGGAACATGACGCGGCGGATGCGTTCGACGATGGTGGCTTTCAGCCGTTTGCCGTGCCGTACCATCAGCCGTTCTACCGGGGTGAATGGCCGAATGTCCGCGAGGCGCGGGTCTGCCGCCAGTAGTCCGCGGACTGTTTCCGAGTCGTTTCCTTGGCGTATTCTGACTGCGTACCACGCGGGGTCGTTTCCCAGGATGGTGTCGGCGACTTTGCCCAGGACTTTGTCTCGGTCCGTTTCCGCGGCGCGTCCGTCAACACTGTGTTCCGCGAATCCTTCCGGCACATTCGGGCATACGGCGGCGATGGCCGATGCGGGAATGCCGCATTCTCTTGCCGCACGAATCCATAATTCGGTCGCCATTGATGCCCCGAATGATTCAACATCAAGGCCACAGCTTCGCAGAAGTAACTGATATTCAGGGATTAATCCCCCCCTATGAGTTTCAGCGGCTTCGCCGCTCCCTCCCGAGAGTATCGAGCGGATGAGCCGATCGCGTGCCGCGGCGAGGGCGGAATCGTTTATTCTCATGCGCGCTAATGTTCCAAGCGCTGGCAGAACGCCCTCCTTGCAGTTCGTTCTCCTTGCCGATGGGTTGCCGGAGGGATGGTCCGAGCTGACTATGTCGAAACTGCCGGGGGCGCTTTGGGGCACCCTACCCTCTTTCTCAAGCCTGCGGTACATCGAGCGGAAGTTCTGCATCCGTTTGGCGATATACGAGGCAGTGTGGCCCCTTCCTGCCAGAAATTCCCGGAACGAGTTGATTAGTGAGCCGTTAACGGCCTCAGGTCTGATTCCTCTTCCGGCATCAAAAGCCCTGAATGATGAGACGAATTTCTCAGCGTCTTTACGGGTATTCTGGTTGGCAATTGTGGCAGAAAGCGCCACAAACAGCGATATGAGCGAACTGTTAGCGTCGAAAGTGTCAGAATATACCTTTTGGCCGTTCCGGCATACAGCAATTTTCCCCCGTCCCGGATTCTTATATTCCGTCCCGGAGGTTACCGCCGCATCCCTCAGCACGTCTGCCTCTGACTGACGCTCAGCGTTTTGTTCCATCGCAAAGTTGGTCCCATATGGCGTTTTAAGTTAATTTTAACGCCATAATTCCATCGCAAAGTTACAAATTCCCCGCTCAATACACAAATATCAATAGCCGGAGCCGCATGTGAGTGGCATTTAATTGCGCTGTGGAGATGTCACTGGTTTCTTAAAAAATAAAAAAACGCGTTTCCCGAATTTTACATTTCCCGTTTTCCGGGGTATAAGTAGCGTAGACCAATGATTATCCAGGGAAACGACATACTCAGGGCTTTCGCTGTCGACGCTGAGCGCGGCTTCAGGATGCTGACCCGGCAGGCCATGCGCCCGCTCTACTGGCATATCCGACGCCTCGTGGTCTCGCATCACGACGCGGAGGACGTGCTCCAGGAGACGCTCCTGCGAGCCTACCGCTCGTTGCCCTCTCTCCGCGACGGCTCGACCCTCGGCCCATGGCTTTACCGGATTGCGACCAACGAGGCGCTGCGCCATATCGAGCAACGCAACCGTATGGTCCTTGCCTCCGGCGACGATGCGGGAGAGGAGGCCGCCAGGGTTATGTCGGAGGTATATGTGGATTACTCGGATCTGGAGGCGGTCAAACTCCGCGACGCCGTGCTCTCGCTTCCCCCGAAGCAGCAGGCGACGTTCAACCTCCGCTACTTCGACGAGCTGGAATACAGCGAAATCGCCGAGATACTCCAATGTTCCGAACCGACGGCGAAAGCGAATTACCATTTCGCCAAAGAGAAA
>CAJUFH010000016.1 GCA_910585755.1 uncultured Muribaculaceae bacterium
GCCGACGGAAAGAACGTTCCGTGCACTGTTATCGAAGTAGGTCCTTGTGTGGTTTGCCAGGTGAAGACAGTGGAAACCGACGGCTACAACGCCCTCCAGCTTGGTTTTGAAGACAAGAAGGAGAAGCACACCACCCAGCCGGAAATGGGCCACTTCAAGAAAGCCGGCGTAACCCCCAAGCGCCACTTGGCCGAGTTCAAAGGGTTTGACCAGAACGAGTACAAGCTCGGAGACACCATCAGCGTCGACCTCTTCACCGAGGACGATTTCGTCGACATCGTCGGCACCTCCAAGGGTAAAGGCTTCCAGGGCGTCGTTAAGCGCCACGGATTCGGCGGCGTAGGCCAGGCAACCCACGGCCAGCACAACCGCCTCCGCGCTCCCGGTTCGGTGGGCGCCTGCTCCTACCCCGCGAAGGTTTTCAAAGGCATGCGCATGGCCGGCCAGACCGGCAACGAGCGCGTGACCGTTCAAAACCTCAAGGTCGTTAAAGTTATCCCGGAACACAACGTGCTCGTCATCAAGGGCTCGGTTCCCGGATGCAAAGGTTCAATCGTAATGGTAGAAAAGTAAACGCTCATGGAACTCGCAATCTACAACATAAAAGGTGAGGACACCGGCCGCAAGGCCACCCTCAACGACGAGGTTTTCGCAATCGACGCCAACGAGCACGCAATCTGGCTCGACGTCAAGCAGTACCTCGCCAACCAGCGCCAGGGTACCCACAAGTCCAAAGAGCGCTCCGAAGTTTCCGGCTCGACCCGTAAGCTCCACAAGCAGAAAGGCGGCGGCGGAAGCCGTATCGGCGACATCAACTCGCCCGTTCTCGTAGGCGGCGGCCGCGTATTCGGCCCCCGTCCCCGCGACTACCGCTTCAAGCTCAACAAGAAGCTCAAGCAGCTCGCCCGCAAGTCAGCCCTGACCCTCAAGGCCGCCGACGGCGAAATCATGGTTGTCGAGGACTTCACTTTCGAAGCCCCCAAGACCAAGGACTTCGTGGCAGTGGCCAAGAACCTCAAGGTCGACGGCAAGAAGGTACTCCTGCTCCTGCCCGAAAACGACAAGAACGTCTACCTCTCGGCCCGCAACGTCCCCAACACCCGCATAATGAACGCCAAGGACATCAACACCTACGCCGTTCTCGACAACAAGGCCCTCGTCATCACCGAGAAGAGCCTCGAGCTCATCAACAATCTCTAACCTTCACCCCTTCAAGGTAAAACGAAATGGAAATCTCAATCAAACCCATCGTAACGGAAGCGGCTACGAACCTCACAGAGAAGCTCAACCGCTACACCTTCCGCGTTTCGCCCGAGGCTAACAAGTACCAGATCAAAGACCTGGTCGAGAAGCTCTACGGTGTGAAGGTGACGAAGGTCAACACCTACGTTGTCCGCGGTAAGAACAAGAGCCGTTACACCAAGAGCGGCCTCCTCCGCGGCAAGACCGCGTCCTGGAAGAAGGCCTACGTCTCCGTAGCCGAAGGCCAGACCATCGACTTCTACAGCAACCTCTAAAAAATGCCTCCGGGCCCGGCGCCTTTAACGCGCCGGGCGACGGCAGGGCATCAGGCCGACAAGTGCCGCCCAACGGCGAGCCCCGCCCCGCAGGGAGCGGACGCCAACACGGTTGAAGCGACATACTTCCCCTGAAATGCCTGTCCGCCCAGTTGGCCCGGAACTCATCTATTCACAAACTCCACAATGGCAGTAAGAAAATTCAAGCCCACTACACCGGGGCAGAGACACAAAGTTATTGGCGTGTTCAAAGGAGTGATCACTGCAACCACGCCAGAGAAATCTCTTACAGTCGGTAAAAAGAGCACCGGTGGCCGTAACTCCGAAGGCCACCTCACAAACCGCTACATGGGTGGCGGCCACAAGCGCAAATACCGCATCATAGACTGGAAGAGAACCAAGGACGGTGTGCCCGCCGTAGTAAAGAGCATCGAGTACGACCCCAACCGCTCGGCCCGCATCGCTCTCCTCTACTACGTCGACGGCGCAAAAGCTTACATCATCGCACCCAACGGCTTAGAAGTGGGCACGACCGTGGTTTCCGGACCCGACGTCGCCCCTGAAATCGGCAACGCGCTCCCCCTGGGCAAAATCCCCGTGGGTACCGTCGTCCACAACATCGAGATGCGTCCCGGCCAGGGAGCCATCATGGCCCGCAGCGCCGGCACCTTCGCACAGCTCGTTTCCCGCGAAGGCGACTACGCGATCCTCAAGCTCCCCTCGGGAGAAACCCGCAAGGTCCTCTGCGCCTGCAAGGCTACTGTCGGCGTCGTAGGCAACTCCGAGCACTCCCTCGAGCAGTCCGGTAAGGCCGGCCGCTCCCGCTGGCTCGGCAAGCGCCCCCGCAACCGCGGCGTAGTCATGAACCCTGTCGACCACCCCATGGGCGGTGGCGAAGGCCGCGCTTCCGGCGGACACCCGCGTTCGCGCAAGGGCCTCTACTCGAAGGGCCTCAAGACCCGCTCGCCGAAGAAGGCTTCCTCGAAGTATATCATCGAGCGTCGTAAAAAGTAACCGTAACTTCTAAGCAAACATCTTAAGATTACAATGAGTCGTTCATTAAAAAAAGGCCCGTTTATCTCGGTTAAACTCGAGAAGAAGGTCAACGCCATGGAAGCTTCGGGCAAGAAGTCGGTGATCAAGACCTGGAGCCGCGCCTCCATGATCGCCCCCGAGTTCGTCGGCCACACCTTCGCCGTACACAACGGTAACAAGTTCATCCCCGTGTACGTCACCGAGAACATGGTGGGACACAAGCTCGGCGAGTTCGCCCCCACCCGCACATTCCGCGGCCACGCAGGCAACAAGAAGAAATAAGGCGAAAGCCCCTCTTCCCGTGCCCAACATTTAATCAAAGATAAAAATAGCACAACAATAAAATGGGTGTAAGAAAAAGACAAGCAGCTCAGGCATTAAAAGAGGCCAAGAAAAACGTGGCCTTTGCCAAACTGACCGACGTCCCCTCGTCGCCTCGCAAGATGCGCCTCGTGGCCGACCTGGTCCGCGGACAGGAAGTGTTCCGCGCCCTGGGCATCCTCAAGTTCTCCAACAAGGAGGCAGCCGCCCGCCTGGAGAAACTCCTCCGCTCGGCGATCGCCAACTGGGAGGCCAAGAACGAGCGCAAGGCCGAAAACGGCGAACTCTATATCTCTACTATCTACGTTAACCCGGCCCCGATGCTCAAGCGTCTCCGCCCCGCACCCCAGGGCCGCGGCTACCGCATCCGCAAGCGCGCCAACCATGTGACCCTGGTTGTCGACACTATTGACAACGATGTAAAAAAGGACTGACGAACAATGGGACAGAAAGTAAATCCGATTAGCAACCGCCTCGGCGTCATCCGCGGCTGGGATTCCAACTGGTATGGTGGCAAGAAATACGGCGACACCCTCCTGGAGGACTCCAAGCTCCGCAAGTATCTCAACGTCCGCCTGGCAAAGTCAAGCGTGTCGCGCATCGTCATCGAGCGCACCCTCAAGCTCATCACTATCACCGTTTGCACCTCGCGCCCGGGCCTCATCATCGGCAAAGGTGGTTCCGAAGTCGACAAACTCAAGGAAGAACTCAAGAAAATCACCGACAAGGACGTCCAGATCAACATCTTCGAGGTCAAGCGCCCCGAACTCGACGCCCAGATCGTAGCCTCCACCATCGCCCGCCAGATCGAGGGCAAGGTGGCATATCGCCGCGCTGTCAAGATGGCTATCGCAGCCACAATGCGCTCCGGCGCCGAAGGCATCAAGGTACAGGTTTCCGGCCGTCTCAACGGCGCCGAAATCGCCCGTTCCGAGATGTTCAAGGAGGGCCGCACACCGCTGCACACCCTCCGCGCAGACATCGACTACGCCCTCGTTGAGGCCCACACCAAGGTAGGCGTCCTCGGCGTAAAGGTATGGATCTGCCGCGGCGAGGTTTACGGCAAGCGCGACCTCGCGCCTAACTTCGCAGCCCAGGCCAAGGAAGGCCGTCCCGCGGGCGGCGAGCGCCGCGAACGCCGCGGCGGCTTCCGCAAACCCCGCGGAGGCGAGGGCCGCGAACGTCGGTAATACCCCCGACGGGCCCCTCCCCCCTCCCCGCCACGCGGCGGGCAGGGCGGGGGAGACCCCGAGCCGGCCGCGCGCCGGCGAGCCCCTCGAAGCGGCAGGCGCCGACAGACGCCGCGGGATACCGAGCCGCCCCCTTCCTCGAAGGCCGGCATGCCCTCCCGCCTGACTCCTCCCGCCGCCGGGCAAAATCAAATATCTTCCCAAACTCGACTAACATCACACTCAAATGTTACAACCGAAGAAAACCAAGTTTCGCAGAGTGCAAAAAGGTCGCGCTAAAGGCAACGCCCAGCGCGGCAACCAGCTCGCGTTCGGTTCATTTGGCATAAAGACCCTCGAATCCAAATGGATTACCGGTCGCCAAATCGAAGCTGCCCGTATCGCGGTAACCCGCTACATGCAGCGCCAGGGACAGCTCTGGATCCGCATCTTCCCTGACAAACCCATCACCAAGAAGCCTCTCGACGTCCGCATGGGTAAAGGTAAAGGTAACCCCGAAGGCTTCGTAGCCTCCGTTACTCCCGGCCGCATGATCATCGAGATCGACGGCGTTCCCTACGACGTGGCTAAGGAAGCCCTCCGCCTCGGCGCCCAGAAGCTCCCGGTGACCACCAAGTTCGTTGTCGCCCGCGACTACGACCCCACCCTCAATGTCTAATCCGGCAATCCGAAAGAAGCTATGACCAAAGAAGAAATCAAACAGCTCTCCACGGCCGATCTCAAGGAGCGCCTGGTACAGATGAAGAAGGAGTACCTCCAGCTCAAGGCCACCCACGCGGTAACCCCCATCGACAACCCCGCCAAGATTACCGCTGACCGCAAAATGATCGCCCGCGTAATGACCGAACTCCGCGCACGCGAGCTCAACAACAAGTAACTCTTATCCGCCACAACAAATGGAAGAAATCAGAAACCTCAGAAAAGAGCGTATCGGCGTTGTTTCGAGCAACAAGGGCGACAAGTCGATCACCGTCACGGTGAAGTGGAAGGAGAAACACCCCATCTACGGCAAGTTCGTCAACAAGACTAAGAAATACCACGCCCACGACGAGAACAACGAGTGCTCCGTCGGCGACAAGGTGCGCCTCATGGAGACCCGCCCCCTGTCAAAGACAAAGCGCTGGAGATTAGTTGAAATAATCGAAAAAGTTAAGTAAGCAACACCACAATGATACAGACAGAATCCCGTTTAACCGTAGCCGACAACAGCGGAGCCAAGGAAGCCCTGTGCATCCACGTGCTCGGCGGCACCGGCCGGCGCTACGCGTCCGTGGGCGACATCATCGTCGTCTCCGTAAAGAGCGTGATCCCCTCGTCCGACGTCAAGAAGGGCACAGTCTCGAAGGCCGTGGTCGTGCGCACCAAGAAGGAAGTGCGCCGCCCCGACGGTTCCTACATCCGCTTCGACGACAACGCGTGCGTGCTGCTCAACAACGCCGGCGAACTCCGCGGAACCCGCATCTTCGGCCCGGTAGCCCGCGAGCTCCGCGCCACCAACATGAAGATTGTCTCCCTCGCTCCCGAGGTACTCTAACTTCAAGTTCACCGCAACGCTAACCACACAAGCTAACAACAATGAAGCTACATATCAAAAAGGGCGACACCGTCGTTGTTCTCGCCGGCGATGACAAGGGCGCGAAAGGCCGCGTCCTCTCGGTCGACGTCAAGAAGTACCGCGCGGTAGTCGAAGGGGTCAACATGGTCACTAAGGCCACCAAGCCCAGCGCCCAGCACCCCCAGGGGGGCCTTATCAAGAAGGAAGCACCCATCAACATCTCGAACCTTTCGCTCGTCGACCCCAAGTCCGGCAAGCCTACCCGCATCGCCATCAAGGTCAAGGAAGACGGCAAGAAGGTGCGCGTCGCTAAAAAATCAGGAGAGGAGATTAAGTAATGAGCCAGACCACACTTAAGAAGCAGTACGACGAAGTAATCGTCCCCGCCCTGACCAAGGAGTTCAACTACACCACTCCCATGCAGGTGCCCCGCCTGGAAAAAATCGTCATCAACGAAGGCCTCGGTGAGGCTACCCAGGACAAGAAGATTATCGAGACCGCCCTCGCCGAGCTGACAGCCATCACCGGCCAGAAGGCAGTCGCAACCCTGTCGAAGAAGGACATCTCCAACTTCAAGGTTCGTAAGAAGATGCCCATCGGCGCCCGCGTGACCCTCCGCCGCGAACGCATGTACGAGTTCCTGGAGCGCCTCATCCGCGTAGCTCTGCCCCGTATCCGCGACTTCAAGGGTATCGAGAGCAAGCTCGACGGCCGCGGCAACTACACCCTCGGTATCACCGAGCAGATCATCTTCCCCGAAATCAACATCGACTCCATCTCGAAGCTCATGGGCATGAACATCACCTTCGTTACCTCGGCCAACACCGACGAGGAAGGTTTCGCCCTGCTCAAGCACTTCGGGCTCCCCTTCAAGAAATAAGCAACCCCTTATTTCATATGCGGAAAAGCGGCAATCATTTGCCGCTTTTCTGCGTTTCAGGGGGTAGGGACGCGATTCATCGCGTCCGCGCCCGGATGGTTTACCGAAATCGGATGGTTTATCGCCTCCGAACGGGTAGCCGCCTCCGAACGGCTATCCGCTTCAGAGCGCATTCCCGCCCGGTTGACGCGGACGCGATGAATCGCGTCCCTACACCGGTCAAAAGCGGATTCGTTTCGGAAATGAAAAAGAGTTTGAAAATTAGACAAATAAACCATTGAAGTTCGGAACTTTTTTATTATCTTCGCGAGATGAATCCCCGTCCGAAAGCCGGGGAGTACTACGTTAAATCCATAATCACTTCAAAACCAAGCAGAAAAGAATTTCTCATGGCAAAAGAATCAATGAAAGCCCGCGAAGTGAAGCGCGCGAAGCTTGTCGCCAAGTACGCCGCCAAGAAGGCCGCCCTTAAGGCTGCCGGCGACTACGAAGGCCTCCAGGCTCTGCCCAAGAACGCCTCGAGCGTGCGCCTCCACAACCGCTGCTCTATCACCGGCCGTCCCAAAGGCTACATGCGCCAGTTCGGCATTTCGCGTATCCAGTTCCGCGAGATGGCGTCCGCAGGCCTGATCCCCGGCGTCAAGAAGGCAAGCTGGTAAATGGAGCGCAGGCCGCACGCCTGACTTCGCGAAGCGCGACGCGAAATACCCTGCGTGCCTCGCGGGGAAGGCCCTCCGGGTAAGCCCATTTTCTGCGGGACCCCCCGGCCGGTCAGCCTCCCCGTCGACCCTGGCAGAAGGCTTCGCTGCGCCAGACCAAACATTTTTTTACAAACAGAGAGTGTTAAATATTGTCGGACCAAGGCCCGATCAATTTAAACCCCAACCAATCAAAAATGACTGATCCAATAGCAGATTATCTGACAAGATTGAGGAACGCCATCAAGGCCAACCACCGCGTTGTCGAGGTCCCTTCCTCAAAATTGAAGAGAGAGATCACCAAGATCCTCTTTGAACAGGGCTATATTCTTAACTACAAGTTTATAGAGGGTGAAACCCCCGCCGGCGTTATCAAAGTCGCCCTCAAGTACGACCCCGTTGACAAGGTCAACGCAATCAAGGGGCTCCAGCGCGCTTCCCGTCCCGGCCTGCGCCAGTACTGCGGCTACAAGAACATGCCCCGCGTGTTGAATGGTTTAGGCATCGCCATCCTCTCCACCTCCAAGGGTGTGATGACCAACAAGAAGGCTTCCGAGCTCAAGGTTGGCGGCGAAGTGCTTTGTTACGTTTATTAATCGAAAGGAGGAAACAACATGTCTCGTATAGGTAAAGCCCCCATCGAAATCCCCGCCGGCGTAACAGTTACCATCGGCAAGGACAACGTCGTTACAGTGAAAGGCCCCAAGGGGGAACTTTCCCAGGCTGTAAGCCCTGAGTTCACCCTCAACGTCGAGGACGGACACCTCACCGTCGCCCGCCCCTCCGACGACCGCGACCACCGCGCGAAGCACGGCCTCTACCGCGCCCTGCTCCACAACATGGTCGTCGGTGTCTCCACAGGCTACAAGAAAGAAATGGAACTCGTGGGCGTCGGCTACCGCGCCGCCTCCACCGGCCAGGTGCTCGAGCTCTCGCTCGGCTTCTCCCACGCCATATATATCCAGCTTCCCAAAGAAATCAAGGTTGAAGCGAAGACAGAGCGCAACAAGAACCCCCTGATCATCCTCGAGAGCGACGACAAGCAGCTCCTCGGCCAGGTGTGCGCGAAAATCCGCTCCCTCCGCAAGCCCGAACCCTACAAGGGCAAAGGTATCAAGTTCGTCGGCGAGGTTATCCGCCGCAAGTCCGGCAAGACCGCTGGTGCAAAATAAAAACTGACCTACAACTATGATTTCTAAGAAAGACAGAAGAAATAAGATCAAGGCCCGCATCCGCGGCAAGATCTCCGGCACCGCGCAGCGCCCCCGCATGTGCGTGTTCCGCTCCAACAAGCAAATCTACGTCCAGCTCATCGACGACCTGGCCGGAAAGACCCTCTGCAGCGCCTCCTCCAAGGGCATCGAGCAGGGCAACAAGTGCGAAATCGCCGCCCAGGTGGGCAAGGCCGTGGCCGAGAAGGCCATCGCCGCCGGCCTGACCACGGTTGTTTTCGACCGCAACGGCTATCTCTACCACGGACGCGTAAAATCCCTGGCCGACGCTGCTCGCGAAGGCGGACTTAAATTCTAAGACATCATCATGGCAAATAAGAACAACAGAGTCAAGACCACTAACGATATAGAGCTTAAGGACCGCCTGGTAGCCATCAACCGCGTTACCAAGGTTACCAAGGGCGGCCGCGCCTTCACCTTCGCCGCAATCGTCGTCGTAGGCGACGGCAACGGCATCGTAGGCTGGGGCTTAGGCAAGGCTAACGAGGTCACCGCCGCCATCGCCAAAGGCGTCGAGGCAGCCAAGAAGAACCTCATCCGCGTCCCCGTCCACAAAGGGACAATCCCCCACGAGCAGTTCGCCAAGTTCGGCGGCTCCCGCGTGCTCCTCAAGCCCGCCTCCCACGGTACCGGCGTCAAGGCCGGAGGCGCCATGCGCGCCGTGCTCGAGAGCGTGGGCGTTACCGACGTGCTCTGCAAGTCGAAGGGCTCTTCCAACCCCCACAACCTGGTGAAGGCGACCATCGCAGCCCTCGGCGAGATGCGTTCCCCCGCCCAGGTGGCCCAGAACCGCGGCGTATCCGTAAGCCAGGTTTTCAACGGCTGAACCGAGCTGGCCGCCGCCCGGCCCTCCGGGGGCGGCTCCGCTTCTCCTTTAACAAGTAAAAGAGGAAAATCTAATGGCACAAATCAAAATCAAACAGATAAAGAGCCGCATCGGCGCTCCCGCGGTGCAGAAGCGCACCCTCGACGCCCTGGGCCTCCGCAAGATGAACCACACGGTGGTTAAGGAAGACAACCCCTCCGTGATGGGCATGGTCAACCGCGTACGCCACCTGGTAGAGGTTACCAACGCCTGAGAAGCCTCCCCCGGAGCGCCCGGAACCCCGATCGGCCAAAAACCCGGCCGACACCCGGGACCGCGGCCGGGGAGCGATACTCAAACCAACAAAACTTCTCAGTTGAACAAAAGCACAAGACAATCATTATGGACTTAAGCAATTTAAAACCCGCCGTTGGCGCTACCACTCGCGAAACCCGTATCGGTCGCGGTCCCGGCTCGGGTAAGGGTGGAACTTCTACCCGCGGCCACAAGGGCGCGAAGTCGCGTTCCGGCTACTCTCGCAAAATCGGTTTCGAAGGCGGTCAGATGCCTCTCCAGCGCCGTCTGCCGAAATTCGGCTTCAAGAACTTCAACCGCGTTGAATACAAGGCAATCAACCTCGAGGTAATCGAGGCCCTCGCCGCCGCCAAGAACCTCGAGAAGGTCGGCCTCGAAGAGCTCCGCGAAGCCGGGCTGGTAAGCCGCAAGAAACTCGTCAAGGTTCTCGGCAACTCGGCTGTGAGCCGCGCCATCGCCGTAGAGGCAAACGCCTTCTCCAAAGCCGCCGAAGCCGCGATCGTGGCTGCAGGAGGCTCCATCAACAAAGTTAAATAAAGATGAAATTCATCCAAACGATAAAAAACATCTGGACGATCCAGGAACTACGTCAGCGTCTGACCATCACGGTCCTGCTGGTGCTGGTTTACCGTCTGGGCTGTTACGTCGTCCTGCCGGGCATCAACCCCAACGACCTCGACGCCCTGACCAACTTCACCAACAAGAGCGGTCTGATGCAGCTGCTTGACATGTTCTCGGGCGGCGCCTTCTCCCAGGCCTCGATTTTCGCGTTGGGTATCATGCCCTACATCACCGCGTCGATCGTGATCCAGCTCGCGGGCATGGTGCTCCCCTCCTTCCAGAAAATGCAGCGCGAAGGGGAGAGCGGTCGCCAGAAACTCAACCAGTACACCCGTTACCTGACAGTGCTCATCCTGTTTGTCCAGGGCCCCGCCTACCTCTACAACCTGCGGGCCCAGGTGGTAAACGCCGGAGGCTCCGTCGAGATGGGAATCTGGACTGTCATCTTCCTGACGGTGATTCTCGCCGCCGGCTCCATGTTCATCATGTGGCTTGGCGAGCGCATCACTGACCGCGGCATCGGCAACGGTATCTCGTTCATCATCCTCGTGGGCATCATCGCCCGCCTCCCGGTGGCTCTGTTCTATGAGTTCACCTCCCGTCTCCCGGGTTCGACCGGCAGCGAGGGCGGCCTGATCATGTTCATCGTCGAAGTTGTCCTGCTCTTCGCCGTTACCGTCGGGGCCGTGCTCCTCGTCCAGGGAACACGCAAGGTGCCCGTGCAGTACGCCAAGCGTATCGTCGGCAACAAGCAGTACGGCGGTGCCCGCCAGTACATCCCCCTGAAGGTGAACGCCGCCGGCGTGATGCCCATCATCTTCGCCCAGGCGATCATGTTCATCCCCATCACCCTCGCCGGCTTCGGAGCGAGCGAGAACTCGACCGGGTTCTTCAGCACCTTCGCCGACATCAACGGGTTCTGGTACAACTTTGTTTACTTCATCCTCATTGTCGCCTTTACCTACTTCTACACCGCCATCACGGTTCGCCCGCAGCAGATGGCAGAAGACATGAAGCGCAACAACGGATTCATCCCCGGTGTAAAGCCCGGCAAGAAGACAGTCGAGTATCTCGACTCCATCATGTCGCGCATCACCCTCCCCGGCTCCATCTTCCTGGGCATCGTCGCCGTGCTTCCCGCTTTCGCGCGCCTGTTCGGCATCAGCCAGAACTTCGCCCAGTTCTTCGGCGGCACATCGCTGCTGATCATGGTCGGTGTCGTCCTCGACACTCTCCAGCAGATTGAGTCGCACCTGATGATGCACCACTACGACGGTCTGATGAAGGAAGGCAAAATCAAAGGCCGCACTACCGGCTCGGCCTATTGATTCCCTCCGGAGTAAAAACCAACTGAAAGAATGATCTATCTCAAGACACCCGAAGACTTAGTCAAGATGCGCGCGGCGGCCGACCTGGCCAGCCGCGCCCTTGGCGAAGTAGCGAAACTCGTCGCGCCGGGAGTCACCACCAACAAGCTGGACGCCGTTGCCAGGGAGTACATCCTCGACAACGGCGGTCGGCCTGCCTGCCTGGGCTACGGCGGCTTCCCCGGCACGATGTGCATGGAGGTAAACGAAATCGTCGTCCACGGATTCCCCTCGAGCTACACCCTGCGCGAGGGAGACATCATCGGGACAGACATCGTTGCCGAGCTTGACGGCTTCAACGGCGATATGTGCTACACGTTCGCCGTCGGGGAAGTAGATCCGAAAGTGCTTGACCTCTGCCGCACGACCAAGGAGTCCCTCTACAAGGGAATCGAGGCGTGTGTCGAGGGGAAGCGCATCGGCGACATAGCGAACGCCGTGCAGACCTACTGCGAGAAGCGGGGCTACACCGTCGTCCGCGAGATGTGCGGCCACGGCATCGGGCGCAAGATGCACGAGGATCCCGAGGTCCCCAACTACGGGCGCCGCGGTGTCGGCCCCCTGATCAAGAACGGCATGTGCCTTTGCATAGAGCCGATGATCAACATGGGGAGCCGCAACATCGTCATCGAGCCTGACGGCTGGACCTGCCGCACCCGCGACCGCAAGCCGTCGGCCCACTACGAGCACACGCTCGCGGTACACGACGGAGAGACAGAAATCCTTACAACCTTCGACTATATCCGCGAGGCGCTCGGCGAGGCGTACATCTGACCCTCGAAGCCAATCACTACCGCGGCCTGACGGCGGCGAAGAAATAGAAAATTCTAAACGCTTTTATGGCAAAACAAGACTCAATCGAACAGGACGGCGTGATCATGGAATCGCTCTCGAACGCTATGTTCAGAGTGAAACTCGAGAACGGACACGAAATCACCGCCCATATCTCAGGAAAGATGCGCATGCACTACATCAAAATCCTCCCCGGCGACCGGGTGAAGGTCGAGATGTCGCCCTACGACCTGAGCAAGGGACGTATCGCTTTCCGCTACAAGTAATCGCCGCTCTTCCGAAGCAGACACTTCAAAAACACCATAACTCATTTCTGACAACATGAAAGTAAGAGCATCGATCAAGAAGCGCTCCGCCGACGACAAGATCGTACGTCGCAAGGGCCGCCTCTACGTCATCAACAAAAAGAACCCCAAAAACAAACAGCGCCAGGGATAACATCCGGCGGCGCCCGGCTCCGCAAGGAACGGGCATCCCGCTCTTCCAGGCTTGCCTGACAGGATATTAAGCCGCAGGCACCGCCGTCCGGCCCCCGGGCCGGCACCAGGCAAGGCCGCTGGCGGCGCAGCGCCGAGCAGGCGCGGCAGAAACCGCCCGGCAGCCCGCAGGAACTAATGAGGCGGCCCGGAAGGAATGTTAAATCTGCGACAAAAACCAAAAGAAAACGCTAAACAAAGCATTTTTATGGCAGTAAGAATCGTGGGAGTTGACCTCCCCCAGAACAAGCGAGGCGCTATCGCCTTGACCTACATCTACGGCATCGGCCGCTCGGCCGCCCTGACCATCCTGGAGAAAGCCGGTGTAGACGAAAACATCAAAGTCAAAGACTGGACCGACACCCAGGCTGCGGCTGTCCGCGAAGTGATCCAGGCCAACTACAAGGTTGAAGGTGACCTCCGCAGCGAAGTACAGCTCAACATCAAGCGACTCATGGATATCGGCTGCTACCGCGGCATCCGCCACCGCATCGGGCTCCCCCTTCGCGGTCAGTCGACCAAGAACAACGCCCGCACACGCAAGGGTCGCAAGAAAACAGTCGCCAACAAGAAGAAAGCCACAAAGTAAACAGTAAAAGACTATGGCAAAGAAATCAGTCGCAGCTAAGAAAAGAAACGTCAAAGTTGATGACGCCGGCCAGCTTCATGTTCACTCTTCGTTCAACAATATCATCGTGTGCTTAGCCAACAGCGAAGGCCAGGTGATTTCTTGGTCATCTGCAGGCAAGATGGGATTCCGCGGTTCTAAGAAGAACACCCCGTACGCAGCCCAGATGGCAGCCCAGGATTGCGGCAAGGTAGCCTACGACCTGGGTCTCCGCAAGGTGAAAGCCTATGTCAAGGGTCCGGGCAACGGCCGCGAAAGCGCCATCCGTACCGTCCACGGCATGGGTATCGAGGTAACCGAGATTATCGACGTTACTCCGCTGCCCCACAACGGCTGCCGTCCTCCGAAACGTCGCCGCGTCTAAAACCTCACCGCGCTTCCCGCGCCGGCTCCTAACGCCGCGCGGGACGAAACCAAGAGAATAAAAGAAATCACCCAACTTCCATCTCCCGGCCGCCCCGGCGGCGAGGGCGACAGCGCTGAAGCCCGTCTCAGGGCGCAGGCGCCGCAGAGCCCGCGGGAGAACGAAAATGAATTTTCAAAATGGCAAGATACATAGGTCCCAAGACCAAAATCGCACGCAAATTCGGGGAACCCATCTTTGGCGAGGACAAAATCCTCAGCCGCCGCAACTTCCCTCCCGGCCAGCACGGCCAGAACCGTCGCCGCAAAACTTCCGAGTACGGCATCCAGCTCCGCGAGAAGCAGAAGGCTAAATACACCTACGGTGTTCTCGAACGTCAGTTCCGCAACCTCTTCGAGAAAGCATCCTCGATGAAGGGTATCACCGGTGAAATCCTCCTGCAGCTCCTCGAAGGCCGCCTGGACAACCTCGTTTACCGCCTGGGCATCGCGCCTACCCGCGCCGCAGCCCGCCAGCTCGTGCTCCACAAGCACATCACCGTCAACGGCAAGGTTGTCAACATCCCCTCCTATGCTGTAGAAGCCGGCGACGTTGTCGGCGTACGCGAGAAGTCGAAGTCGCTCGAAGTGATTGCCGACTGCCTCGCAGGGTTCAACCACAGCAAGTACCCCTGGATCGAATGGGACGAGTCCGCAAAGGCAGGCAAACTGCTTCACGTCCCCACCCGCGAGGATATCCCCGAAAACATCAAGGAGCAGCTGATCGTCGAGCTCTATTCTAAGTAACCCCCCTAAAAGCAAGATCCATGGCTATTTTAGCATTCCAGAAACCTGACAAAGTCGTAATGTTAGAAGCTAACAACTTCTACGGCAAGTTCGAGTTCAAGCCTTTGGAACCCGGCTATGGTATCACTGTCGGTAACGCGCTCCGCCGCGTTCTCCTCTCGTCGCTCGAAGGATACGCCATACAGGCTATCAAAATCGACGGCGTGAAACACGAGTTCGATACCATCCCCGGCGTCAAGGAAGATGTCACCAACATCATCCTCAACCTCAAGAAGGTTGATCTGAAACAGGTAACCGAAGACGCAGAAACCGAGAAAGCCACCATTACCGTGTCGGGCCAGGAGGTGTTCAAGGCCGGCGACATTGGCAAAGCCCTTTCGGGCTTCGAGGTGCTGAACCCCGAAGAAGTCATCTGTCACTTGGATCCTGAAGCGAGCTTCACTCTCGAAGTCACAATCAACAAAGGCCGCGGCTGGGTGCCCGCAGACGAGAACCAGTTGGACATCACCGATATCCAGACCTTGGCAATCGACTCCATCTACACCCCGATCAAGAACGTGAAGTACTCCGTTGAGAACTTCCGCGTCGACCAGAAGACCGACTACGAGAAGCTCATTATCGAAATCACCACCAACGGCTCAATCCATCCCAAGGAAGCCCTCAAGGAAGGCGCCAAGATCCTGATCTACCACCTGATGCTCTTCTCTGACGACAAGATCACCATCGAGACCCAGGAAGCCGACGGCACCGAGGAGTTTGACGAGGAAGTGCTCCATATGCGACAGCTTCTCAAGACGAAGCTGGCCGACATGGACCTCTCCGTCCGCGCTCTCAACTGCCTTAAGAGCGCCGAAGTCGAGACCCTTGGCGAACTGGTGGTATTCAATAAGACAGACCTCCTGAAATTCCGCAACTTCGGTAAGAAGTCACTGACGGAACTCGACGAACTGCTCGCCAACCTGGGCCTTTCGTTCGGAATGGACATCTCAAAATATAAACTTGACAAAGAGTAAAAACACCGATGAGACACAATAAAAACTTCAACCACCTTTCGCGCAAGAAAGCTCACCGCGACGCCTTACTCGCCAACATGACGATTTCCCTTATCCGCCATAAGAGAATCTTCACCACCCTGGCAAAGGCAAAAGCGCTCCGCATGTATGCCGAGCCGCTGATCAACCGCGCGAAGAACGACACTATGGGCAACCGCCGCCTGGTGTTCTCCTACCTCCAGAACAAGGAGGCCGTTACCGAGCTCTTCCGCGAAATCTCGCAGAAAATCGCTGACCGCCCCGGAGGTTACACCCGCATCCTCAAGACCGGCAACCGTCTGGGCGACAACGCCAAGACCTGCTTCATCGAGCTGGTTGACTACAACGAGAACATGCTCAAGGAGAAGGCAGAGAAGAAGGCCGGCCGCACCCGTCGCTCCCGCAAGAGCGCCGCTGCCGCACCCGCCGCTGAAGCTCCTGCCGCAGAGGCTCCCGCCGCCGAGGAAGCAAAGGCTGAATAATCTGCCAAGTTGTCTCACCGGTATCCCGGAGAGAATCCATACCACGAATCCAAAGTCGTGCCGCGCTCTGCGGCGCGACTTTTTTTACAAAAATTTGTGGGCGTTAAAAGATTTTGGTATATTTGCGGAGTAATTGCGCCACACGATTAGTAATTTACCAGAGCACACGCTTCAATACATTACCAGTACAAAGGCTTCAATAACACACCATCATACACACATTTTCAACAATCTGTCACACAAATGAAAAATTACAAAAAGATGCTCCTCGCCGCTGGCGCTGTAGTAATGCTCGCCTCCTGCTCGGAGGACCAGACCGAGTTCAACATCGACAGCGTCCCCGGACGGGCCAAAATCTCGGGTACTATCGTCTACAACGAAGGCACGACTATTGAAAACGGCCGCTTCGTCTACAACTACAAGCCGCTTGCCTCCCACGAGGTAATCCTGACAGTGCCCAACAGCTACTACAAGAGCGGAAGCCAGGGCAGCAAGACCTTCATTGCCAATA
The DNA here is from genome assembly GCA_910585755.1 of uncultured Muribaculaceae bacterium. GTDB lineage: Bacteria > Bacteroidota > Bacteroidia > Bacteroidales > Muribaculaceae > UBA7173. The sequence goes on from CAJUFH010000016.1 coordinate 16,546, forward strand.
CCGACGCTGAAGGACGTTACACCTTCGACATCCCCGCTACCGACAACCAGGGAAGCGCGAGCGTGTCGATCCGACCGTTCGAGGGAACCACTACTACCATCAAGGTCATCGACAACAAGCCGAAAGCTGTCCAGGAGCCTGTTGTCTGGCGCGTTTCAGAAACTGTTCCGTTCTCGGCCCGCGACTTGCGCGTGGTAAATATGACCTGTGGCTACAATTCGAGCTACGAAGTGCCAGAAAGCTATGCGTACACCATGACGGTGAAAATCCAGATTGGAGAGAATATGGAATATAAAGTGCCGATGACACCCCGCTATGGGAGTAACAATACGACAATCATCGGTTACAACCCTGCCGAAATCAAGAAACTTTGGCAGCCTTCGGCCAGCGTAGACTTCACAATGCAGGTTGGCAACACAGAGGCAACAATCAATATGTTCGGCACGACAGACGCGAAGGGAGTATGCCAGATGAATGTGCCCGTAGCAAATATCCCCGATGTGTTTGTCGTAAACATCACTCCCATCTCAAAGAGTGGCAGCTTCACCCATTATGTGGAAACAACCGTTGAGAAAGCGCTCTCGTCGGGCAGCAAGGTAAAAGTCAGAGACTATGAGGCCAAGAAGCTGAACGGCTACTTCGCTTCGAGCGGCACCGTTACCTTCAACAGTGTTGATTATCCTTTGGCCTCGATTGTCAAACTGTTAAACTGCAAGTCGCTGCTCTTCAGCCCGTATGCCGGAGAACAGAATGCAGATGACACGCCGTTATACGACGCGTCCTCTTGGTCGACCGGCTCGCTTTGGCTTGCCGACTACTTGGAACAGCAGGCTAACGCGAAATGAACACTATAACTAACCTACTGAAAGCCAATTATTATGCGTAAACATATAAAGGCAATCGCCATTGGCGCGGCGCTGCTCGCGGGTTATCCCGCCAGCGCTGCCGACGCTGCAAAGGAGACCGTCTACACCCCCGAGCAGGGAGACATCTCGTTCGGAGTCGACCTGGTGCCGCTCTTCCGTACAATCGGCGATGCCTTCGACAACCACAAATACGAGACTGTTATCGGCGGCACACCGTTCCGCCCGGAGGGGAATGACCTTGTCCGCCCGAAAGTTGCCATCAGTGCCAAGTATATGCTGACCGACCGTCTGGCCGTCTCGGCGATTCTCGGTCTGCGCGTCGAGAGCGCGTCAGAGCGCGAATATACCAAGGACGACCTTGCCCTGGCGCTCAACCCCCTTTCCGAGGCCCGCGTGGTAGATACGCGCAAGGCATCCCGTTCGGGCGGCTCGCTCATGGCCGGGGTGGAATACCGTATGGGGCAGCGCCGTGTGCAGGGAATCTTCGGCGGCGGTCTGCTATTCGGATTCTCGAGCGTCACGACCTCCTATACCTACGGCAACAAAATTACCGACATCAACCAGCGACCTTCCACGGCATATCAAGGCCAGACGGACGGGAACGGTTACCGCACACTGTCTTACCGTCCCAACGGACCCGCGTTCGCCTTGGGCGTGTACGGCAAGATTGGCGTCGAGTGCTTTGTAGCCCCGAAAATCGCGCTCGGCGCGACCGTCGACCTTTACCTCTATGGCACTTTCGGCCCCAAAGGTTACACCAAGAGCGAGGGCTTCAACGCTGCCTACGGCAAGGTCGAAGAGCGGACAGATCTGGTAACCCCCGGCAACCGCGGCGTTTACTTCGGGACTGACAATATCGGCGGTTCCCTATACCTCGCCTTCTATTTCTAAGAAAAGTACTGCTAAACTGTAAAGTCGTGCCGCATCCCGCGGCGCGACTTTTTTTATCGTTATCATCGCAATTTTCGGGGAGAGGGTTCGTTATTGAGTTAAGGATAAAAGTGCAAATATAGTTTAGTATGAATATAAAGACCTGTTTCGCCGCTGCTTTGGCGGCGGTTTTCGCGACGGGAGCGCAGGACGCGGCCGCTTGTACCAGCCTTATAGCCGCCAAGGGCGCTACGGCCGACGGCTCGGTCATGGTAACCTATGCCGCTGACAGCCATAACCTCTACGGCGAGCTGTACAACCAGCCGGCCGCCGACCATAAGAAAGGAGACAAACGCCGTATCATCGAGTGGGACACCCATAAATATCTGGGCGACATTCCCGAAGAGGAGCATACCTACGCGACTATCGGCAATATGAACGAGCACGGCCTGACTATCGCCGAAAGCACCTGGGGGGGCCGCGAGGAGTTGGCCGGGAGCGGCCTTATCGACTACGGTTCGCTGATTTACATCACGCTCCAGCGCGCCAAGACCGCCCGCGAGGCGTTGCAGGTGATGACTGACCTCGTGAAGACCCACGGATATGCCAGCGAAGGGGAGTCGTTCACCATCGCCGACGCCGACCAGGTATGGATTATGGACCTGATTGGGAAGGGTAAGAAAGCGAAGGACGCGGTATGGGTGGCCCGCCGCGTGCCCGACGGCTATATCTCGGGCCACGCCAACCATCCGCGAATCCATAAGTTCCCCCTCTCCGACGACCCCGGTACTATCTACTCGCCTGATGTCATCTCCTTCGCGCGGGAACAGGGATATTTCGACGGAGCCGACGAGGATTTCGATTTCTCGAAAGCGTATGCTGTGACCGACTTCGGGGCCCTCCGCGGATGCGACGCCCGGGTGTGGTCCTATTTCAACCGCCATGCTTCCGGCATGGAGGCTTACCTCCCCTGGATTAACAAGGCCGAGGGGGAGCCGATGCCCCTTTGGGTCAAGCCCGACAAGCCCCTGACCGCCGCCGATATGAAGGAGTCGATGCGCGACCATTTCGAGGGCACCCCCTTTGATATGACGCTCGACGTTGGCGCGGGACCCTACGCCGTGCCTTATCGCTGGCGTCCGATGACCTTCAAGGTCGACGGCGAGGAGTACACCCACGAGCGGGCCATCGCGACCCAACAGACCGGCTTCTCTTTCGTCGCGCAGATGCGCAGCGACCTTCCCCGCTATCTCCGCGGCCTCCTTTGGTTCGGAACGGATGATGCCAACACCTGCGTCTACCTCCCGGTGTTCTGCTCCGTGGCCCGCGCGCCCCGCGAGCTCGGCCCCGGCGACACAAACACTTTCGACCTAAATTCCAACTTCTGGATGAACAACCTGGTCGCTAACCAGGCGTACAACCGCTATTCGCAGATGATTCCCGACATCCGCAAGGTTCAGAAATCACTTGAAGACTCGATCGCGGTCGATGTGGCTGTCGCCCTGGAGCAGATTCCTGCTTTCGATGATGAGACCGCCGCAACCCTTACGCAGGACTTGGCCGACATTTGGGCAAAGAAAGCGACCGATGCGTACCGCGACCTCTCGACCTACCTCTTCGTGAAGTTCATGGACGGGAACATCAAGAAACTCGACGGCGAGGGGCGTTTCCTGCGCACCCCGGAGGGGATTCCCGCCTATCCGGAGTTCGGAGGATATGAAGACACCCGCTATTTCGAGAATATAGTGAAAGAGACCGGCGACCGCCTGAAAGTCAAACCTGTCGACTACAAATAACGGACCATGCGCACGGAAGAAGAACTCGGCGGTGTCAGCCTCCTCGGCAACACCGCTACCCGCTATCCCTCGGACTACGCCCCGCAGGTGCTTGAGACATTCGTCAACAAGCATCCTGAAAACGAATACCTCGTGACGTTCAACTGCCCGGAGTTCACGTCGCTCTGCCCCAAGACCGGGCAGCCCGATTTCGCCCGGATAATCATCAGCTACATCCCCCGCGAGCGGATGGTCGAGAGCAAGAGTCTGAAACTCTATCTGTTCTCGTTCCGCAACCACGGCGACTTCCACGAGGATTGCGTCAATATCATAATGAAGGACCTCGTCGCGCTGATGGATCCGAAATATATCGAGGTGTACGGCGTGTTCACCCCCCGCGGCGGAATCGCGATACACCCCTTCGCCAATTACGCCGACGCCGACCACCAGCAGCTCCTTGCCACCCGCATGGAAGCCGCTATGAACCGGGCGCTCGAAAATGCTTGAAGCGATGGATAAAAACGGAAAGAAAGACGCCCTGCTTGTCCTGTCGGGGGGTATGGATTCAACTACGATGCTCCACGAGTACCGCGACAGGATAGCCCTGGCAGTGACGTTCCACTACGGTTCAAACCATAACGAGCGGGAGGCGGAGTGCGCCCGCTATAACTGCGCCCTCCTCGGCATCGAGCATATCGAGATTCCCCTCGACTTTATGGGGCGTTATTTTGAAAGCTCCCTGCTCAGCGGGGCCGACGCCATACCCGAAGGGCATTATGAGGACGAGAACATGCGCTCCACCGTCGTACCCTTCCGCAACGGGATAATGCTCGCCGTGGCCGCGGGACTTGCCGAAAGCCGCGGGCTCTCGACGGTGATGCTCGCCAACCACGGGGGCGACCATGCGATTTACCCTGACTGCCGTCCCCGTTTCGTTGACGCGATGGGGGAAGCTATCCGTCTCGGGACCTATGCCGGAATCCGCCTGGAGTGCCCCTATACCGGCATCACCAAGGCTGAAATCTGTCGCCGGGGCGTTGCTTGCGGTGTCGACTACCGCCATACATACAGTTGCTACCGCGGCGGCGCGACCCATTGCGGCACCTGCGGCACTTGCGTCGAGCGCCATGAAGCCCTCTCCGCCGCCGGCCTCAACCCCGCCGATTTCGACTGACCCGGAGAGGGATTTCGGGGAGATGGGGCGGTCGTTCGGAATATTTTCGTAAATTCGCGCTAAACGAGACAGGAGTGAGCGCTAAAAGGAGAAAGAAACGGAACGGCGTCGGGGCGTGGCTGAAGCGCGCCCGGGTTGTCGTGTCGCTGGCGATGCTGGCGGTGTGCTGCGTGCTCTTCACGACGCTGACGGCGGAGGTCGCCCTGTCGCTCGGCTGGGCGGCGCGGCTGCAGCTCGTGCCCCTCACTCTCGCGGGGTGTACGTCGGCCCTCGTCGCGTGGGTCGCTCTGACGTTGGTTTTCGGCAGGCTCTATTGTTCCTGGTTCTGTCCGATGGGGGCGATGCAGGACATATTCGCCCGTCTGCGACGCCTGACGCGCAAACAGGCGTTCCGCCACCGTTATTCCTATTCGCGTCCCAAAAACCTCCTTCGCTATATCTGGCTCGGCATAATAGTCGTCGCGGCGGGTATGGGGGCAGGGGTGCTACTGTCGCTCTTCGACCCTTACAGCGCTTTCGGCCGCATTATGTCGCAGCTTGTCAGACCATTGTGGGGCGCTTTATGGGGTAATCCAATAGTCGTTTCCTCGATTGCCGCCTTCGTGGTCGCGCTTCTGACCCTTTTCGGTATCGGGGCTGTGGCCGCCTGGCGCGGGAGGCTCTACTGCAACACCCTTTGCCCGGTTGGTTCCTCGCTGAGCGTTCTCAGCCGCTATTCGCTGTTTCATTTCGACATAGATACCGACGTGTGCGTCAATTGCGGCGCCTGCGGACGCGTGTGCAAGAGCGAGTGCATCGACCAGGCCGACCACGTTGTCGACGGCTCCCGCTGCGTGATGTGCTTCAACTGCGTCGATGTCTGCTCGGAAAAGGCAATCCGCTATACGATTAACCGCAAGAAACTTTCAATCCCGATGATGCAGAGGGTGGAAAGCGCGGCCGCCTCTTCCGCTGCCGTGAAAATCGACCGCCGCAAGTTCATGGCTACGGGACTTCTGATCGCCGCCACTCCGGCGCTCGACGCTGTCGCGGGAAGGCTCGGCATATTTGAGGGAAAGTGCAAATCCTCCTCGGAACGCCGCCCGGTGGTACCTCCGGGGCGTCGCAGCATGAGGGAGTTCATAGAGCGGTGTACCGGGTGCGGCCTCTGCGTGTCTCATTGTCCGCAACAGGTTCTGAAACCTTCGGCAGGGCAGCTCGGCTGGGTCAGCATGCTCCATCCCGTGATGGATTACGACCGCTCATATTGCCTCTACGACTGCGTAATGTGTACCGAGGTATGCCCCACGGAAGCGCTGCAGCCGCTGACCCCGGACGAAAAGCATATATTCATAATCGGCCACGCCTCGGCTGAGTGGGACTACTGCGTCGGGTGCGGTATGTGCGCCCGCGCGTGTCCCCGCGAAGCGATCCGGATGGAGGAGCGTCCCGCCGGGACTCCCGTTCCTCCGGGCGCGATGAGCGAACTTGTCCCGGTAATTGATACAACCCTGTGCATCGGTTGCGGGGCGTGCCAGAACCGCTGTCCGGCCACTCCCGACAAGGCGATTACCGTCTGCGGCATAACCTAACTGAATTTCACAATTATGCGACAATATCTCGACCTGCTGAAGCATATAATGGAGAACGGCGTGCAGAAAGGGGACCGCACCGGTACCGGCACGCGGAGCGTCTTCGGCTACCAGATGCGTTTCGACCTTGAAAAAGGGTTCCCCCTGCTGACTACTAAGAAGCTGCATCTGAAATCCATAATCTACGAACTGCTGTGGTTCCTCAAAGGGGACACCAACGCCCGCTATCTCCAGGAGCGCGGGGTGCGTATCTGGAACGAGTGGGCCGACCCTGACGGCAACCTGGGCCATATCTACGGCTACCAGTGGCGTTCGTGGCCCGACTACGACGGAGGCTTTATCGACCAGATCAGCGAGGCCATCGAAACCATCAAGTGCGACCCCGATTCGCGGCGCATAATCGTCAGCGCCTGGAATGTGGCCGACATCAAGAACATGAATCTGCCGCCGTGCCATGCCTTCTTCCAGTTCTATGTCGCTGAGGGGAGGCTGTCGTTGCAGCTTTACCAGCGTTCGGCCGACACGTTCCTCGGCGTTCCGTTCAACATCGCGTCCTACGCGCTGCTGACGATGATGGTGGCCCAGGTATGCGGTCTGCGCCCCGGAGAGTTCATCCACACTCTCGGCGACACCCATATATACAATAACCATTTCGAGCAGGTCGCCGAGCAGCTCAGCCGCGAGCCGAGGGCGCTCCCCCGGATGGTCCTCAATCCCGAAGTGAAGAACATATTCGATTTCCGTTACGAGGATTTCACCCTCGAAGGGTATGACCCGCACCCGCATATAAAAGCCACAGTATCAGTATGACAACCATAATAGCGGCCGTAGTGCCCGATACCTACGCCATAGGGCGCGGAGGTGACCTCCTCTACCATGTCAGCGCCGACTTGCGCCATTTCAAGGAACTTACGATGGGCAACTCCGTCGTCATGGGGCGCAAGACCTACGAGTCTCTTCCGAAAGGGGCGCTTCCCGGGCGCCGCAACATCGTCGTTACCCGGCAGAAGGATTACCGGGCTCCGGGGATAGAGACCGCCGCTTCCCTCCCCGAGGCGCTGGAGCTGGGCGCCAACGACGGACGCGAGGTGTTCGTCATCGGCGGGGGTGAAATCTACCGCCAGGCGTTCCCGCTGGCTGACCGCCTCGAACTGACGGAAATCTACGCGCCGACACCCCCCGACGCCGACACCTACCTCGACCGTCCCGACCCGGCTGAATGGGCTGAAAGCGCCCGCGGCGAGCGTCTGCGCGACGAGCGGAGCGGCCTTGAATACGCATTTGTTTGCTATAATCGGAAATAATGCTTAACTTCGCGTTACCTGCCCTGGTAGTTCAACGGATAGAATAGATGTTTCCTAAACATTTGATAGCAGTTCGATTCTGCTCCGGGGTACAACGACAATACAGGCTGCCTGGCGAACCGTGGCCGGGCAGCCTTAATTAAATTTAAATAACTGGTCGGTATATGAGCGCTGGGAAATGTGCCAGGGGAATGAGGATTCTCGTCTGGGCGGTCACGGGACTGCTCATGGCGGCTTGCGCCTCGATCGGCCGTCCCGAGGGTGGTCCGCGCGACAAGGTGCCCCCCAAGTACGTGCGCTCCAATCCCGCTCCCGGCACCCTGAACTTCGACAGGGAGCGGCTGGAGGTTATTTTCGACGAAAATATCAAGCTCGAGGACCCCGCCAACAAGGTAGTTGTCTCTCCGGCTCAGAAACAGGCTCCGCAGATTCGCGCCAACGGCAAGAAGGTCAGTGTGGAGCTGCGCGACACTCTGCAGCCCAACACTACATACACGGTTGATTTTTCCGACGCCATCCGTGACCTGAACGAGGGAAACATCCTCGACGGGTTCGCTCTCGACTTCTCTACCGGCGACCAGATCGACACCCTACGCATCTCCGGGATGGTGTTCGAGGCCCGTACTCTCGAACCGGCGCAGGGGATGGTAGTCGGGGTTTACCGCGAGCCGGCCGACACCGCGCTCACCACTCTCCCGCTGGAACGAGTAGCCAAGACTAACCAGAGCGGCCAGTTCACAATCCGCAACCTCAAGCCGGGCAACTACCGGGTCTACGCCATCGACGACCGCAACCGCGACTGGCACTGGGACCGGTCGGAAAACATCGCCTTTTTCCCGCTGAACATCTCCCCCTCGACCGAGAGCGTAGAGGTTACCGACACGCTCAGAGCCTCCGACGGCACGGACTCGCTTGTCGTGCGCCAGGGGACACACTTCTTACCCGACGACCTGCTGCTGACCTGGTTCAACGAGAACTACAAGGCGCAGTATCTCCGCGATAACGCCCGCCCGGAGCCGCGCACGGTTATTTTTAAATTCGGAGCCTCGCTCGACTCGATGCCGGTTATAAAGATTCTCAACGGTCCGCGGGAGGGAAGGCTTCTGGAAGACCTCTCGGTTATCGAGACGCGCCCCGAACGCGACTCGCTGGTCTACTGGCTGCGCGACATCGCGTTAGTGGCTCAGGATTCCCTCCTGGTCGAGGCTCGTTACCGCAAGACCGACTCCCTTGAAAACCTCGTGTGGCAGACCGACACGCTGAAACTCTTCAACCGCGTGAAGCGAAAGAAGGAGAAAGAGAAGAAAAAGGAGGAGGCCGACACTCTTCCGCCCCCGATTCCCCTGCTCGACATCAAGGCCGTCAGCAGCTCCTCGCAGGACCTCCATCTTCCCGCTATCTTCGAGTTTGTGGAGCCGCTTGGCGAGGTTGACTCGCTCGGGGTGCGCCTCGAATGGACCGCCGATACCATATGGAAGCCGGTCAAGGAGTGGACGCTCAAGCCCGATACCGCCTCGGTGCGCCGCCTGGTGCTCTCTTCCGCCTGGCAGCCCGGTACCAAATACCGCTTCAATGCCGATTCTATGGCAATCAAGAACATCTACGGCGTCTATAACAAGGATTTCGAGCATAACTTCACGACCAAACAGCCTGAGGATTACGGCAATATATACTTCACCATAGGGGATGCCGCGCTTGTGCCCGACTCGCTCGGCATAATCGTAGAGCTGCTCGACGGCTCAGACCGCCCGCAATCTACCGCCAAAGTGCAGGGTGGCTCAGCCGCTTTTCACTACGTCACCCCAGGAACATACTACGCCCGCGCTTTCATTGACCGTAACGGCGACGGGGAGTGGACTACCGGGAATGTCGCTGACTCGATCCAGCCGGAAGATGTGTTCTATCTGCCTAAGAAGCTGAATCTTCGGAGAAACTGGGACATAGAGATGGAATGGAGCCTCTTCGACACACCCGTCGACCTCCAGAAGCCATACGAAATCAAGCGTAACAAGCCGAAGAACTCCGAGCGCGACGCCCGCCGCGGCGACGACGAAGAGGAAGAAGAGGAGGACGACGGCGGATTCTATAACGACCAGGGTAGCTGGGGTAACGGCTCGCGGTATAACAACAGCCATCGCCGGGGCGGTATCGGTTCGGGAGGCTTGCAGACCAACCGCCCGTATTAACCTGCCGGCGACCATATAAACGACAGACAGGTGCTTGGAAAAGAACTCATAACGGTTCCGCGGAGATACCGCGCGTTTCTCGAGGTCGGCGACCGCGGGTGCGGCTTTCTTGCCGTTTCCGAGGTCGAGACGCCCGGGCTTGTCGGCGCCCCCCTGTCGTTTCCCGACGGAATGGAGCGCGTGGCGGCCCTGGAGGAAACCGTTTATGCCAATCCGCTGCTGCTGGGCGATTTCGCCGAGACAACCGTCATACTCCGGGGTGGCCGTTTTATGCTTGTTCCCGGTTTCGTAACTGACGATTCCCTCGCCTGCGACCTTTTCCGGGCGCAATATCCCGTCGATAACGACCTTCCTCCCGCGGAACTGCTTATCGACGACTGGAGCGGCCTGGGGTCGAGGCTTGTATATGAGGCTGACAGCGACGAGCTGTCGTTCCTACGGCGCACGTTTAATAATCCCGCGACGCGCCATCCGCTGTCGGTGCTCTCCCTCTATTTCGCCGCCCGGCGCGAGGGGTGCGCGGGGAGCCGCATGCTGCTTAGTGTCAGCGACGAGCGGGCAGACATAGTGGTCCTCGGGCGCGACGGGGTCCTGTGTGCCAACAGTTTTCCTGTTTCCGGGCCGCTCGACGCGGCGTATTACGCCCTGGCCGTGCGGCAGTCGCTTTCGCTGTCGCCCCGCGACGAGCTTATGCTGGCCGGGTCTTCCGCGTTACGCGCGTCTCTTACGCCGGTTCTGCGCCGCGGCATATCATTCGTGATGCCCGCGATTGAGCCTCCGGCGGTGCTTGCCGCTCCGAAAGGGATACGGGCGCTCCCGTTCGATCTGAAAGTGGCTCCGTACGCAAACCTGTGAGCGGCCGCGGTTGTTGTCTTACTATCATTACTTATTGATTGCAGATGAGGATTATAAGAGGAAAATACGGGCGGAGGCGCTTCACCGTCCCGACAAACATAACCGCCAGACCGACTACCGATTTCGCCCGCGAGAATATCTTCAACGTGATGGAGAATCTCGTGGATTTCGAGGGTGACGAGCCGGAGGCGCTCGACCTTTTTGCTGGAACCGGCGCGGTTTCGTTCGAGCTCCTTTCGAGAGGATGCCGGTCGGTGACCTCCGTCGAGAAGGCCGCCACGCAGGCCAACTTTATCGCCAAAGTCGCCCGGGAGCTTAAAGCCGACAACCATACCCTTGTCCGCGGCGACGCTCTGCGCTATATCGAGTCCTCCCGCAAGGGTTACGACCTTGTTTTCGCCGACCCTCCATACGACCTTCCCGGTTTTGCCGAAATCCCGGGCAAGGTGCTCGCCTCCAAGCTCCTGAAGCCGGGTTCTTTGTTCATCATCGAACATTCCGCCAAGCACGATTTCTCGAACCTTCCGCATTTTTTCGACCACCGCGCCTACGGCTCGGTGAATTTCTCCCTTTTCCGCATCCCCGCCGAAAACACGGAGGAAGATGCCGAACCGCAGGAATTGTAAGGATGCGGCGGGCGACATCTATATAAATTCTGATTAACCTGTTATGGAACAACAAGATATGGAAATGACGGAAGCCACGCTATATGAGGCTCCCGTCCAGCGCAAGCCTCTGATCGGGCTGACTTTGCAGCAACTGAGGCTCGTATGCGAGGAGGCGGGGCTAAAACCCTTCGCCGCCAAGCAGATCGCGCGGTGGCTCTACACGGCCCGCGCGACCGATATAGAACAGATGACCGACCTCCCGAAAGCCGGTCGCACCCGGCTGAGCGAGTTGGGCTATGTCGTAGGGCTTCGCAAGCCGCTGAGACGCGAGGTGTCGACCGACGGCACTGTCAAATACCTCTTCCCTGGGGTCAACGGCCGCGACGTCGAGGCCGTGATGATTCCCGAGGCAGACCGCGCGACCCTCTGCGTATCCTCCCAGGCGGGTTGCAAGATGAACTGCTCGTTCTGCATGACCGGGCGGCAGGGGTTCCACGGCAACCTGTCGACAGCCGACATAATCAACCAGGTGCTTTCCGTGCGAGAGAGCGAGAAGCTGACCAACATCGTCTTCATGGGGATGGGGGAGCCGACCGACAACCTCTCCGCGGTATTGATGGCGATAGAGATTCTTACCGCGCCCTGGGGCTTCGGGTGGAGTCCGAAACGCATTACTGTCAGCACGGTCGGGCGCACGAAGGAGCTGAAGAAGATACTCGACGAGACAAAGGTTCATATCGCCGTATCGCTCCACTCCCCCTACGGCCCGGAGCGTGCGTCGCTGATGCCGGTTGAGAAAGCGTATCCTACCAGGGAGCTGCTCGACCTGCTCCGCGGATACGATTTCGCCCACCAGCGCCGTCTGTCGTTCGAGTATATCGTGTTCAAGGGTATTAACGACGACGTGCGCCATTGCCGCGACCTGGCGAAGCTGCTGAAAGGGCTTGACTGCCGCGTTAACCTTATCCGGTTCCACGCGATACCCGACTCGCCGCTGCGTCCGGCGCCGATGGCGGCGATGGAGCGCTTCCGCGACCAGTTGAACGCCGACGGGGTGGTCGCCACCATCCGCAGCTCGAGAGGGGAGGATATTTCCGCCGCCTGCGGAATGCTCGCCGGGAAACAGAAGGAATGTTAGTTTAACTCGAATATTAATAAAGAGTTATGAAGAAGATACTGACCGCGCTGCTGGCGGCGGGAGCCGTGCTTCTGGCCTCGGCGGCGAAACCAGCGGGAACTCCCGCGATAGAATTTTCCGAAACAGCGCATGATTTCGGCACGATACGCGAGGATGGCGGCAACGTGAGCTGCGAGTTCGCATTCAAGAATACGGGGGACGCTCCGCTGCTGATTGTCAACGCGACGGCCTCCTGCGGTTGCACCCGCCCGAACTATCCCAAGCAACCTGTCGCACCCGGCAAGACAGGTAAAATCAAGGTCACATACCATCCGAAAGGGCGTCCCGGCGAGTTCGACAAGACGGTCACCGTGCGCACCAATGTCAAGGACCAGAAGAAGGTGACTCTGAAAATCACCGGGGTAGTCCTCCCGGAAAAACAACGTTCCGATGAATAGGCGACTCCTTTCCGCGGCGCTTTCTGCGTGTGTTTTTGCCGCTGTCGGCGCCCAGGTCAACTGGCTTGATACGACGCACGACTACGGCGCTTTCACCGAGGATGGCGGAAGCGTAAGCTGCGAGTTCCGGTTTGTCAACGCCGGTAGCGAGCCGGTGGCCATAGTCGTCGCCCGCGCGTCGTGTGGCTGCACAACACCGAGCTTTACCAAGACACCTGTCGCGCCCGGCGATACAGGCCGCGTCGAGGTGCGTTACAATCCCGTCGGCCGCCCCGGCAGGTTCAGCAAGACCGTCAGCGTGACCCTTTCCGGGGAGCAGAAGCAGACGTTGACTGTCAAGGGGGTTGTCATAGGCGCGCAGAACACCCTGAAATCCCGTTATCCGGTCGATGCCGGGCCGCTGAAACTCCGCGGCGTCGCGATGCCGATGGGGACGGTGAAGAATCCGGGAGCCAAGTCGGCTGTTTACGAAGTCTACAACGCGACCACTTCCCCCATCACCCCCTCCTGGCGCGGACTGCCTCCCTATCTGAAAGTCAAGGCAATGCCGGCGACAATTCCGCCCGGGGAGCAGGGGGTTTATTCCTTCGTGCTGACCGCTGACAAGAGTGTCCCTTACGGGTTTGTCTGCGATTCGATTTGGCTCGACATACCCGGAGGCGACCCGGTAAAGGTCGAGTACACCGCCATAGTCGAAGAGGACTTCCGACGCCTTACCCCCGGCGAGATGCAGAAGGCCCCGAAAGTAACTGTCGAGACCAGGAGCATAGACTTCGGCGCCGTCCCCCGCGACGGAGCGCCCGTAGAGCGGGAATTTGAAATCGGCAACATCGGCAAGAGCGACCTGCTGGTACGCCGCGTGTACACGCTCGACCCGTCGCTGACGATTGTCTCGGCTCCCGCGAAGGTCAAGAAAGGGAAGAAAGGGACCGTAAGAGTGAAGTTCGACCCGTCAAAGGCGGAAGGGAAGCTGCTTAACGGCCGTATACAGTTGATTGTCAACGACCCTGACCAGCCGCTGACGACGCTCCGCGCCGTCGGCGAGGCGCGATGAGGACCCGTCGCGTTTGCAAATGCAAACCGCGGGGCGCGGAAGCGGGAAATGTTGATAACTTTTTTGCTGAAACACCGCATTTTTGCTGTTTGTCATTGTAAATTCTTCCAACATTTTTGCGTAACTTTACGCTCCGAAAACGACATACGTTTTCGGAGCGTTTTTTCAGTTTCATACGGCACCCGGTTCTTTCAGGCAAGCAAGTGACAGACACAACGATACATACTGCGACAGGGAACACTCTCCCTTACCATATTCCGGCGCTTCTGCCGGAGGTTCTCGAAGGATTGGACATCAAGCCTTCGGGGGTCTATGTCGACTGCACTCTCGGAGGGGGCGGTCACTCCCGGGCCATACTCGCCCGGCTCGAGCCTTCGGAGGGTGGGCGTCTGCTCAGTTTCGACCAGGATTCCGATGCTATCGAGCGCGCCCTGGCCGACGGGGAACTTGCCTCGAATCCCGGATTTACCGCCGTGCGCGGCAACTTCCGTTACCTCCGCAACTTCCTGCGTTTCTACGGGGCGGAGCACGTTGACGGTATCCTGGCCGACCTCGGGGTTTCGTTCCACCATTTCGACGACCCCGGCCGCGGCTTCTCGTTCCGCTGGGAAGGGCCGCTCGACATGCGCATGAACCGCCAGGCCGAAACGACCGCCGCGGCGCTCCTCGCCGACTCGTCCGAGCAGGAGTTGGCCGAGATTCTGACCCTTTTCGGGGAGCTGAAGCAGGGGAGGGCCATGGCCCGCGCCATTACTGCCGCCGGACGTGTCTCGCCTGTCGATACGGTAGAGCGCCTGCTGGAGGTCGTGAAGCCCCATATCAATCCCCGGCAGGAGAAGAAAGAGCTGGCGCAACTGTTCCAGGCGCTGAGAATCGCTGTCAACGGCGAGATTGACGCGCTCAGAAACCTGCTGGCGCAGAGTCTCGAGGCCCTGAAACCCGGGGGGCGGCTCGCCATCATCACCTACCATTCCCTCGAAGACCGGCTTGTGAAGAACTTCATGAAGGCCGGAAATCTCGAGGGGCGCGATGAGAAAGACTTCTTCGGGAGGCGTCTCAGCCCTCTGAAATGCCTCACCTCGAAACCGATAGTTCCGACCCCGGAGGAGGTCGAGCGGAATCCGCGGTCGCGGAGCGCGAAACTCCGCGTGGCGGTGAAGCTCTGAGCCGCGGCGATTCAGACACTCAATCAGCGAAACAAACCCGGTCAAAACAAACCCAGTCAAACAACCGATACTCTCATACTCCGATGCAGGCAACGACAATTTCAGCAAACAGAACATACACCCCGGGCGCTGGTGGCAAGGCTTCCCGCGCTTCGAAGGGGAAGGAGGAGACCGCGAAACGCGGCCGCCTGTCGATTATGCGGCGGGCGCTCCACGGCCGCATGCTCTCCCTGGATTTCTTCAGCCGCCACTGGCTGTGGGTGCTGACAATCGTCGTGATGCTTATGATTTACATTACCAGCCGTTATACGTGCCAGACGCAGATGGAGGATATCCAGCGGCTCACCCGCGAGCTGGAGGTCGCCAAGACCGAGCGCGTACGCGAGAAGTCAGTCTACATGAGCCGCATACGCGAGTCGCAGATGCAGCATATGGTCGACTCGCTCCACCTGGGGCTGACGGTGCAGGAACAGCCCCCATACAAAATCTCTCTCAAAAAATGACAGAAAAGGGACGCTTGCAAACTCTATAATGTCAAACAACGGAAACAGTAATTTGAAATGGCAAACGGAAGGGTAAAAATTCAGGCACGTTACGCGGCGATCACCATCCTGATCGCCCTCTTTGCCGGTGCCATATCCTACAAGCTCTTCTCTACCACCATAGTGCACGCGGATGACTGGAACCGCAAGGCGCTTGAGGAGCTGCAGACGATTGACACCATACTTCCCGAGCGCGGCGACATACTCGCAGCCGACGGTTCGATACTTGCCACGAACCTGAGCTTCTACACCGTCCGCATCGACTTCCGCGCGGAGCGCTTCATGGAGGACCGCTACCGTCTCGCGATTGACTCAATCGCCGATTCCCTGGCGCTCCATTTCCCACGCCGCGACCGCGCGGGCTGGCGGGCCTATCTCGAAGAGCCGCTGAAGACCGACCCCAAGCGCCGTCCGCGCGCCTGGCGCCTGATCCGCGGCCTGAGCTATACCGACCTCCAGCTCCTGCGCACGTTCCCCTTCCTGAAAATACAGAACCCCAACAAAAACGGGCTGACGGTCGAGAGCACGATGCGCCGCTCTAACCCTTACGGCGACATGGCGCGCCGCTCAGTCGGCGGAGTGGGGCAGACCAAGGAGTGTCGCCAGATCCACGGCATCTCCGGGCTTGAGATGGCCCTCGACTCGCTGCTCTACGGGGAACCGGGGCTCGCGAAGAAGATACCCCTGACGAAGAACATCGTCAACTGGACCGACGTGCCGGCCACCCCCGGCTACACCCTCCGCACGACAATCGATATAAACATGCAGGACATTGTCGAGAACGAGCTTAACCGCGTGCTCGACTCCTGTTCGGCCGACTGGGGGTGTGCCATCCTAATGGAGGTGTCCACAGGCGACATAAAGGCGATTTCCAACCTGGAGAAGAACAAGAAGGGACCCGGCTATATCGAGGCCCTGAACTATGCCGTCGTTGGTTTCGAACCCGGGTCGGTAGTTAAGCCGATTTCGATGATGATTGCCCTGGAGGACGGCCTGGTAAGCAATCTCGAGGAGGTTATCCCGATCGGGAAGAGCTGGGCGTATGCCGGAGGGAGGCCGATTACCGACAGCCACTATAACGGGTCGCTCCGGGTGCGCGAGGTAATCGAGCAGTCATCGAACATCGGTATGGCGAGGATTATCACCCGCGGTTACGACAAGAACCCCAAGGCGTTCGTGGAGCGTCTGCGCGGAATCGGCTTCCTCGAGCCGATGGGTACCGGCATCGCCGGAGAGCGCGTGCCGTACTTCAACCCCAACCCCGGGAAGGTAGACCTTTCGCGTATGTGCTACGGCTACGCCTCGCAGATTCCCCCGATTTACACCCTCTCGATTTACAATGCGATTGCCAACGGAGGGCGCTACGTACGTCCACGGCTGGTAAGCAACCTGCTGACGGAGAATTTCGATTCCGTGATACCCGTCAGCTACATACGCGACCGCATCTGTTCCGAGGAGAACGCCCGGAAGATGCGCTACATGCTCAAACAGGTGGTGTGGGGTGACCACGGCACCGGTCGCCGTCTCCGTTCCGACAAGGTAGCGCTTGCCGGGAAAACCGGCACCTGCTACAGCGTCGACCCCGCGACCCGCCAGTACAATACCGGGCGCAAGCGCCTGGCGTTCTGCGGCTTCTTCCCCGCAGACAATCCGAAATATTCCTGCATGGTGCTGACCTTCTACCCCAAGCGCAACATGTTCGGGGCGGCCTCCACCTCTGGCCAGGTGATGCGCAACATAGCGCTTAAGATGTACTCCCGCGGGATGCTCGACAACTCCTCGGACTACGCCGAAGGGGCCACCGGGACCAAGCGCGGAACCCTCTACGGCTCTACCGACAAGGCCCGGATAGCCGCCGTGCGCGAGGCCGCGGGCATGAGGGAGGAGCTTCACCCCGCGCCTCCGCGCAAGATGCCCCGCGGCACCGTTCCCTCGGTTTCCGGACTCGGGGTGCGCGAGGCTGTGAAAGTCCTGGAGGACGCGGGCTATAACGTCGCCGTCAGCGGAACGGGATATGCCCGGGGCACCACTCCCGCCCAGGGTACCCCGCTCGTCCGAGGGGGTAAGGTGACTATTCATTTAGCAGTGTAACAACAGTTTTCGACTTAGCATATATCTGACACAACAATTGAAAATGAAAATACAGGATCTGATTCAGGGGCTCCGCGTCAAGGAAGTGGCCGGAACCACGGACAAGGAACTCAGCGCTATCACCGCCGACTCGCGCCAGGCCCGCGAGGGAGGGCTGTTTGTCGCCGTCCGCGGCGTTACGGTCGACGGTCATTCGTTCATCCCCTCCCTCAAAGGGAAGGGACTCGCGGCGATGATTGTCGAGGAGATGCCCGCCGAGCGCGAGGAGTCTGTCACCTATATCCTGGTTGAGGATTCCGCCGAGACGCTGGGCGAAATCGCGTCGCGCTGGTACGGCGAGCCCTCCAAGAAACTGCGCCTGGTCGGGGTGACCGGCACTAACGGCAAAACCACCACCGCGACCCTGATTTACGAAATGGCGCGGCTGATGGGCCACAAGGCCGGGCTGCTCTCTACCGTCGCTAACTATATCGACACCCTCCGCGAGCCGGCCAAGCAGACCACTCCCGACGCGATCACAATCAACGCACTACTGGCTCGGATGGTCGAGGCGGGCTGTACTTACGCCGCGATGGAGGTAAGTTCCCACGCTGCCGACCAGAAGCGCATCGCCGGACTGACATTCGCCGGAGGGGTGTTCACGAACCTTACCCGCGACCATCTCGACTACCATAAGACTGTCGCCAACTATCTGAACGCAAAGAAGAAATTCTTCGATGCCCTTCCCGCCGGCGCATTCGCCCTGACGAACATAGACGACAAGGTAGGGGAAGTTATGTTGCAGAACACGAAGGCCGCGCGCAAGAGCTACTCCCTCCGCAGCCTCGCCGATTTCCGGGGCCGCATTATCGAGAGCCGTCTCGATGGCACTCTTATGAGCCTCAACGACAGGGAGGTGGAGGTGCGCTTCACGGGGCGCTTCAACGCTTACAACCTGACGGCGGTCTATGGCGCGTGCGTGCTTCTCGGCTGGGAGCCGGAGGAGGTGCTGGTCAACATGAGCCGCCTCGTTCCGGTCGCCGGGCGTTTCCAGGCGTTCCATTCTCCCAAAGGAGTGACGGCGATTGTCGACTACGCCCATACCCCCGACGCTGTCGTCAACGTGCTCCAGGCAATCCGCGAGGTTGTCGGCACTTCCGGTCGGGTGTTCACCGTGGTCGGCGCGGGTGGCAACCGCGACAGCGGCAAGCGCCCCATTATGGCGAAGGAGGCGGCGCTCCGTTCCGACCGCCTGTTCCTGACCTCCGACAACCCCCGTTTCGAGCAGCCGGAAGCGATTCTCCGCGACATGGAGGCGGGCCTCGATACTCCCGAGCTGCGCGAGAAGTCGTTGAGCATCACTGACCGCAAGGAGGCGATACGCGCCGCTGCCGCTATGGCGACCGCGGGTGACGTCATCCTGATTGCCGGCAAGGGGCATGAGGACTATCAGGAAATCCGCGGCGTGAAGCATCATTTCGACGATGCCGAGGTCGTTGCCGAGGTCTTCGGCATTTGATGAGGCTTTAATGTAACAGTTTTCATAACAGAAAGTTAACAAAAAGGGAGGATGCTTTATTATCTTTTCCAGTATCTTGAGGAATGGGGAGTGCCGGGCGCGAGGCTGATGGACTACATCACTTTCCGCGCCGGGGCCGCCATCCTGCTGTCGCTCTTTATCGCCTTGGTAATCGGGCGCCACATCATCGACCGCCTGCAGAAGATGCAGGTCGGGGAGATTATCCGCAACCTCGGTATCGAGGGGCAGATGAAAAAGACCGGGACCCCGACGATGGGGGGCATAATCATCATAATCGCCACCCTGGTGCCCTGTCTGCTTGTCGGGAAGCTCGGCAACGTCTATATGCTGCTGATGATAGTCGCCACCTGCTGGCTCGGCTCGCTCGGTTTCGCCGACGACTACCTGAAAATCAAGCGCCACAACAAGGACGGCATGAGCGGCCGCTTCAAAATCATCGGCCAGGTAGGCCTGGGGCTGATTGTGGGGCTTACGATGATGCTCTCGCCCGACATGGTGATACGCCAGAACCACGAGGTCGTGAACGTTGAATCCAACGAGGTCGAGGAGATTATCTACGAGACAAACGACATAAAGGCGACCCAGACCACAATCCCGTTCGTCAAGGAGAACAACTTCGATTACGCCTCGCTGACCCGCTGGCTCGGTGAGAACGGGGCGCAGGCGGGAGGATGGGTGCTCTTCATCCTGGTAACCATCTTCCTGGTGACGGCGACCTCAAACGGCGCCAACCTCACCGACGGGCTTGACGGCCTCGCCACGGGGTGTTCGGCGATTATCGCAGTAGCGCTCGCCGTGATGGCCTACCTCGGAGGTTCGATAATCTATTCGAGCTATCTGAACATAATGTATATCCCCGGCAGCGAGGAGCTTACGGTCTTTTCGGCTGCGTTCATCGGGGCGCTTGTCGGGTTCCTGTGGTACAACGCCTATCCGGCGCAGGTATTCATGGGAGACACCGGCTCGCTGACAATCGGCGGCATTATCGCTGTGCTGGCAATCCTGATTCATAAGGAGTTGCTGCTGCCTCTCCTCTGCGCCGTGTTCTATGCCGAGGACCTTTCGGTGATGATCCAGGTAGCCTATTTCAAATATACCAAGAAGCGTACCGGGACCGGGCGGCGCGTGTTCAAGATGACCCCCCTCCACCATCATTACCAAAAGGAGGGGAACGCCGGCATCGACGCGCTGATTCAGAAGCCGTTGCAGGCAATCCCGGAGTCGAAGATCGTTACCCGTTTCTGGATTGTGACGCTCTTCCTGGCCGTTATCACGTTCGTAACATTGAAGATTCGATAAATTCCTGATAATATGGAAAATAAGAAGCGTATGGTTGTGCTCGGCGGTGGCGAGAGCGGCGTAGGAGCCGCGATTCTCGCCCAGGCCAAGGGTATGGAGGTATTTCTCTCCGACGCGGGGAGTATCGCCCCCCGCTATGTCGCTGAGCTGGAACGCCGCGGAATCCCCTTCGAGCAGGGGGGGCACACTCCCGAACTGATTCTCAACGCCGACGAGGTGGTGAAATCGCCGGGCATCCCCCCGACGGCGCCGCTGGTGCGTCAGCTTGTCGAGAAGGGTACGCCCGTTATCTCCGAAATCGAGTTCGGAGGGAGGTACACCGACTCCAAGATGGTGTGTATCACCGGCTCCAACGGCAAGACCACGACCACGATGCTTATATACCATATCCTTCGCGAGGCCGGAATAGACGCCGGGCTGGCGGGGAACGTAGGGCGCTCGCTCGCCTGGCAGGTAGCTGAGGAGCCACACGATGTCTATGTCGTGGAACTCAGCTCGTTCCAGCTCGAAAACATGTATGAGTTCCGCGCCAATATCGCCGTGCTGATGAACATCACGCCCGACCATCTCGACCGCTACGACTACAAGATGCAGAACTACATCAACGCCAAGTTCCGCATCCTACAGAACCAGACCCCCTGCGACGCGTTTATCTTCTGGGAGGATGACCCCGTCATACTCCGCCAGCTTGAGCAGGTAAGGACGGAGGCCCGGATGTACCCCTTCGCGGAACACCGTGAGGACGGGTCGGCGGCCTGGGTCGACGAGGATGGGGAGCTTGTTCTCGATACCGAGGAGCAGAAGCTGCGCATGCCGCGCCGCGAGCTTGCCCTGCGCGGCCTCCACAACCTCTTCAATTCCATGGCGGCCGGACTGAGCGCCTGCCTGATGGATGTCAAGAAGGAGGACATACGTCGCGCCCTCAGCGACTTCGAGGGTGTTGAGCACCGTCTCGAACCCGCCGGGACGGTCGACGGGGTGCGCTGGATTAACGATTCCAAGGCTACCAATGTCAATTCCTGCTGGTACGCCCTCGAGAGCATGCCGGCAGGAAAGCAGACCGTGCTGATACTCGGCGGGAAGGACAAGGGTAACGACTACTCGGAGATTCTCCCGCTGGTGCGCGAGAAGGTCAAGGGTATCGTCGCCATGGGTAAGGACAACGCCAAGATTGTCGAATTTTTCGGCAGTGAGGTGCCGGTGCTCCGCGATACCCATTCTCTCGACGAGGCTGTCAGCGCCGCGCGGGAAATCGCGTCGGAGGGGGATGTGGTACTTCTCTCCCCCTGCTGCGCCAGCTTCGACCTCTTCACGAGTTACGAGGACAGGGGGAGGCGATTCAAGGAAGCTGTCAAAAAACTCGCTGAATGAGTGTCTGGGGTTACGCGGCACGCCGCGTCCCTACTCTCGAATAATGTAATTTCTCTCTTGTCTACTCTCTTATAACTGCAACGTTATGGAATCCGAAATGCGACAGGGACTCGCGGGCGCTCCCGCCAGGGAGGCGGTAGAAACCCGCAAGGCCGACAAATATATCTGGGCTATCTACATCGCCCTGCTTGTGGTGTCGGTGGTGGAGCTGTACAGCGCTTCCTCGCGCGAGGTGCAGGCTTCCAACGTGTTCGCCCCGCTGCTGCGCCACGGCAAGATGCTGGTGCTTGGCGCGGGCATAACCATCGGACTGTCGCGCCTGAAATTCAAATGGATTATCGGGATGACCCCGTTCTTCGCCCTGGTAAGTCTGCTGATTGGTGTGTACGTCTTTTTTAACGGTCAGATTATCAACGGCGCCCGCCGCTCGATGAACCTTATGGGGATTCAGTTGCAGTCGGCGGAACTGCTGAAGCTCGCAGTCGTCCTCTTCATAGCCTATATAATGACCCGCAAAATCGGTAACGGCCAGCGCGTCAATAATGTCGGACTGATATTCAGCGCCGGGTATGTGCTTATATGCGGCGGACTGCTTGTCACGCAGGGCCTTACAAACACGCTCCTGTTGATGGGTGTCTCGTTCGCGATGATGCTGATCGCTGGGGTCGACCTAAGGCGTATCCTCCTGGTGTTCGTCTGCTATATGGCGGCTGCCGGAGTGTATATGGGCTTCAAGGGGGACAAGGATGAGGAGACCGCCGCTGAAACCACGGCCATTATGACGACCGGCAAGGACCTTTCGGGGAAGGAAGTGACCCACGCCCGCCAGTCTACCTGGATGGCCCGCATCGACCGATGGATGGGCAACGATTCCATAAAGAAATACGATCCGGAATACAAGATTGACGCTAAGAACCGCCAGGAGATGTATTCCTATTTCGCCCAGGCCAACGGGGGGATTCACGGAGTGCTCCCCGGCAACTCCCGCGAGACTGCGCGCCTCCCGCTCGCTTTCTCCGACTATATTTTCGCCATTATCGTTGAGGACTGGGGCTTTATCGGAGGGATGGCGCTGCTGGTGCTCTACCTCTGCCTGCTCGGGAGGGCGGGAGTTATAGCGGCGCGGTGCTCCCACGTGTTCCCGGCGTTGCTTGTGATGGGTATGGCGGTGATGATTGTCCTGCAGGCGTTGTTCCATATGGCGATTGTCACCGGGGTGTTCCCCGTTTCGGGGCAGCCTCTACCGATGATTTCCAAAGGGGGAACCTCCATTATTGCGACTTCGATAGCCTTCGGTCTTATGCTCGCCGTCAGCCGTTTCGCCTCGCAGAGCAACAAGCGCAAGGAGATTATCGCGGCCGCACAGGAGCTCCCCGACGATATGGATGCCGCCAATCCCGGCAAAATTAATTGAACCGAATTGTTTGATTCCGGGTTATAGTGGTAACCCAGTTATATAGATTCATCACGCGCCGCTGCGCGGCCATTATGACCCGTTATTGAGATTGATATGAAAGTGCTGATTTCCGGTGGTGGCACCGGCGGACATATATTCCCGGCTCTGGCAATCGCCGGGGCGGTTAAGCGGCTCGACCCGGACGCGGAGATTCTCTTTGTCGGCGCCCTGGGGCGAATGGAGATGGAGCGCGTGCCCGCGGCGGGTTACCGCATTATCGGGCTTCCCGTTGCCGGATTCAACCGCCGCAAGCTATGGAAGAATTTCGGCGTGGTCGTGAAGCTGCTGAAAAGCATGCGTCTGGCCAACAAGGTGCTGAAGGAGTTCCGTCCCGACATATGCGTCGGGGTAGGGGGCTATGCCTCCGGGCCGATGCTGAAAGCGGCCCAGAAAAAGGGGATTCCGACCCTCATCCAGGAGCAGAACTCCTATCCGGGAGTGACAAACAAGCTGTTGGCGAAGAAGGCCGCGGCTGTGTGCGTGGCCTACGACGGGCTGGAGCGCTTTTTCCCCGCCGAGAAGATTGAGAAGACCGGCAACCCGGTGCGTGCCGGGATTGCTGATTCGCAGGTCGGAGCCGCGGAGGCCAGGGCCGCGCTCGGTTTCCCGGCCGACAAGCCGCTGGTCGCTGTTGTCGGAGGAAGCCTCGGGGCGCGTACGGTCAACGACTCCATGAAATCCGCCCTCGCGGAGATTCTGGAAACCGGGGCCTCGGTGCTTTGGCAGACGGGCAAGCTGTACGACAGCGAGTGCCAGCGGTTCACGGAGGAGTTCCTTGCGGAGCGTCCCGAGGTCTCGGGGCGCTTGCAGGTGAAGCCGTTCATCGACCGTATGGACCTGGTTTATGCCGGGGCGGACGTGATGGTGTCCCGTGCCGGAGCCTCGACGATTTCAGAAATACAGATCGCGGGGATGGCGTCGGTGCTCGTCCCCTCGCCGAATGTGGCGGAGGACCATCAGCGCCACAATGCCGAGGCGCTCGCCGACCGGGGCGCGGCGGTAATGGTGCTCGACCGCGACTGCCGCGGGCAGCTTGGCGGGGCGGTACGTTCCCTGCTCTCCTCGCCTGAGAAATTAGAGTCGATACGCCGCGAGGCCAAGGCGATGGCGCTTCCTGGGGCCGACGACCTGATCGCGGAGCGGCTGCTATATCTCGTGAAACATTAAATCAATTTTCGCAAGCTCAAATTGAAGTGAAAGAAGTGAAAAGTGAAAATCCGGCTACGCCGGAGTTAAGATAATACTTTGGTCTGAACCGTTATATTGAAAAGAGTGTAACCTTCACTTTTCACCTCTCACCTTTAACAATGAGCAAGTTGAAAACTTGCGATATTTTTAATCAGAATCCAAATGGAGAAAAACAACATATATTTCGTTGGCGCCGGCGGCATAGGCATGGCCGCGCTCGAACGCTATTTCCTTGCCAAGGGTTACAACGTCGCGGGTTACGACCGCACCCCTTCCGACCTTACCTCCGACCTGGAGCGCGAGGGTGTCAGGATTACTTTCAAGGACGACGAGGCGGAGATTCCCGCCGAGTTCCGCGACAAGGAGAAGACCCTGGTTGTCTACACTCCCGCCGTTCCCGCCGATAACCGCATACTCAGCTATTTCCGCGACAACGGTTTCGAGGTAGAGAAGCGCGCCCGGCTCCTTGGCGAGGTGACCCGCCAGAGCAAGAGCCTCTGCTTCGCGGGAACCCACGGAAAGACCACTACCTCCTCCATGGCCGCGCATATCCTGCAGACGCAGGGGACCGGGTGCAACGCCTTCCTGGGGGGCGTGCTGCGCAACTACGGCACGAATTTCCTCCTCAGCCCCAGTTCACCGTACTCGGTAATCGAGGCGGACGAATACGACCGCTCGTTCCACCAGCTCAACCCCTATATCGCCGTGATAACCTCGACCGATCCCGACCATCTCGATATCTACGGCGATGAGGAGGGATATCTCGAAGGGTTCGCCCGCTTTACGGAGCTTGTGCGCCCCGATGGCGCGCTGCTGGTCCACGAAGGGCTGAAACTCAGACCGCGTCCCGCGGACGGGGTACGGGTCTACACCTATTCCAAGGATTCGGGCGACTTCCATGCGTCGTATATCCGCCGCGGACTCGGAGTAATCACGTTCGATTTCGTGTTTCCCGGCGGGAAGGTGCGCGACATATCGCTCGGCGTGCAGGTAGAGGTGAATATCGAAAACGCTGTCGCTGCTCTCGCCGCGGTATGGCTGACGGGGCAGTTCGACGCCGTCAAGGGGCGCGAGGCGATCGCCTCGTTCCAGGGAGCGAAACGCCGTTTCGAGTTCTGGCTGCGCGAGGAGGGCCCGACGGGCCGCGTGATTATCGACGATTACGCCCATCATCCCGACGAGCTGCGGGCCTCGATTTCCTCGGTCAAGGCGCTCTATCCGGGGCGCGAAATCACGGTCGCTTTCCAGCCGCACCTGTACACGCGTACCCGCGACTTCGCCGACGGGTTCGCCGAGGCGCTGTCGCTGGCCGACCGCGTATGGCTCCTGCCGATTTATCCGGCGCGCGAGGAGCCGATTCCGGGAGTCGATTCCGAAATGATTCTCTCGAAAGTCAATTGCGGCGAAAAGGAATTAATTCCTTATGACGGCTTGATAAATAAAATAAAAAACGCTAACTTTGACATTCTGTTGACAGCCGGGGCGGGCGACATAGCCAACCTCCTTCCGGGAATCGCCGAGGCTGCCGGAGAAACCGCGAAAAAGTAATCGGGAAACTGCGAAAAAGTAATTTGCAAAGTGACTAAAACCGGTGTAATACGCTGCCTGTTGTCGGTGATTCTCGCCGTCTACCTCGGCTTCGCCCTGTTCATAGCTGACGATATGTCGGCCAGGGAGCGGTGTGCCGGGGTGGAGGTTATTGTAAACGGCGACGCGGAGGCCGGGCGCGACGTCCGCGCCGAGGTCGAACGGCTTCTCCGGGGGTGGGGGATTCCCGGCGGCGAGAAACCGCTGTCGAGGGTCAACACCCAGTGGGTCGAGGAGCGCCTGGGCCGCTTGCAGTTTACTGAGGATGTCGAGGTTGAGCGGCTGCCGGACAGTAGGCTGCGGGTGACCGTTACCCCAATGATTCCCGTGGCCCGCGTCTTTACCTCCCGCGGCTCCTACTATATCAACCGCGACGGCAAGCGCGCGAAAGCTGATGTCACCTACCGCCGCGACGTGCCACTGCTCTTCGGTGAGTTTGACTCCGTGCATCCCGCTACGGAGCTGCTACCGGTAATCGACTACGTAGGGTCGCATGAACGCTGGCGCCACCTCGTTGGGCAGTACAGGGTTCTCCCCGGATCCCGCGACATTATCCTGGTGCCGATGATCCGCGGCCATGTGATAAACATCGGCGACACGGCCGATCTCTCCTCCAAGCTCGCCCGCGTTGAGGCGATTTACGATAAGGTGCTCCCCCTCAAAGGGTGGGAGTTCTACGATACCCTCTCCGTGAAGTGGGGAGGGCAGGTGGTGGCCTCCAAGCGCGAGAAGCCGCTCCCCGAACCGGCCATACTCTTCGACCAGGAGGGGGAAGCCGAGGAAGAGGATGTCAACTCGATGCTTGTCGCGACAGCTACCGACACCTGCGCGGTCAAGCAGCCTAAATTCTGAACTTTCAAGAACTCAATAACATACAGCATAAATGTCTGACAGATACATAGCAGCAATCGAAATCGGCAGTTCCAAAATCCGCGGTGGGGTGGGGCTGGCCGACGCTGCCGGCCACCTCGACGTGGTGGCTGTCGAAGAGGAGAAACTCACCGGACGCGTGCGCTACGGCTGCATCCAGAATGTGGACGTGAGCAACACAATCTTCCGCATCTGCGAGCGCCTCGAAGGGTACCCGCGGGTCGAGCCGCGCAAGATCAAGGGGATTTACGTCTCGCTCGGAGGCCGCTCGATGGTCAGCGAGCTTGTCGATGTTTCCACCCACTTCTCCTCGGAAATGGAAATCACCGGTCAGATTATCGAGGAGCTGAAAGAGAAGGCAGCGAAACAGGTTCCCGACGGCTATGACGTGGCCGAGGTTGTACCTGTTAAATTCTCTGTCGACAACAAGAGTGTTTCCAATCCGGTGGGCTCCTACGGAACGAACGTCAGCGCGTCGATGCTGGTAATCGTTTGCGCTACTTCTGTGAAGCGTATGATCCGCCGCGTCGTCAACGAGCGTCTGGGATATGAAATATGCGGATATGTGACGCGCCCGACCGCCGAGGCTGCGCTCGTGCTCTCCGAGGAGGAGAAGCGCCTGGGGTGCATGCTCGTTGATTTCGGGGCTGAGACAACGACTGTCGCCATATACAAGGATGGCGCGCCGGTATATGTCGCGACCCTTCCGATGGGCTCGCGCAATATATCTCTCGACTTGGTTGCCCTCAACCATACCGAGGAACGCGCCGAGGAAATCAAGAAGGTTAGCGGCAACGCGATGCCTCTCGAGGGACAGCGCCGCCAGGGGGCCGACGGGATAGACTATACCGAGGTCAACAACTACATCCACGCCCGCGCCGCGGAAATCGTCTCCAACATTCTCGCCCAGATTGAATACGCCGGGCTGAAACCGCAGTCGCTTCCCAAGGGAATCGTGATTGTCGGGGCCGGAGGGCGTCTGCGCGGCTTCTCGGAGCTTCTGGAGCAGCACTCGAAGCTGAGGGTGCGCCAGGGTTCCCCGTCGAATATGGTCCGCATCTCCGACGGTGCGATTCATGCCGCCGAAAACACCGATATTATCGCGGTTCTGGCAGGAGCGGCGCAGATGCCCCCCAAGGAATGTTTCGAACAGCCCGCTTCCGCCGAGTCGGAAAATGATGCTCCCGGAAACCGCGGTGACTACGATGAGATGTATGGCGACGGAGACAGCGAACCGACCAAAGGCCGCGACAACGGGAAAGACGACGATTTCACTCCCGAATCGACTCCGAAAAGAATCAGTATCTTCCAGCGGATGCGCGACCGTCTTGCCGGAGCCTTCGGCGGCGAGGGGGAGACTTTCGACGACGACAACGAATAATATTGAACTGACAAAGATACAGCTATGACAAGCGACGATATAAACAACCTTGCCAATTTCGTTGACGCTCCCAAATCGGGGGTGATTATCAAAGCCATAGGCGTTGGCGGAGGCGGCAACAACGCCGTCAACCATATGTTCGCGCAGAACATCGAGCAGGTCTCCTTCGCCGTCTGCAATACCGACCGCCAGGCGCTCAACAACTCGCCTGTGCCTAACCGCGTGCTCCTCGGCCCGTCGATTACCGGTGGCCTCGGAGCGGGCAATGACCCGGAAATCGCGAAGCAGGCCGCGGAGGAGAGTGCCGACGAAATCTCGCAGCTTTTCGACGACGGCACCAAGATGGTGTTCATCACTGCCGGAATGGGCGGAGGTACCGGTACCGGCGCCGCGCCGGTGGTGGCCAAGATTGCCCGCGACCGCGGTCTGCTGACCGTCGGAATCGTCACTATTCCCTTCCTTTTCGAAGGTGAACGCAAGATTCTCAAGGCGCTCGACGGCGCGGAGGAGCTTAGCAAGTATGTCGATTCCCTACTGGTCGTAAACAACGAGCAGCTTACCGAGATTTACCCCGACCTCGACTGGATTAACGCTTTCGGTAAGGCCGACGACACCCTCTCGACCGCCGCGCGCTCGATTTCCGAGCTGATTACCTGCACAGGCCATATAAATCTCGACTTCAAGGACGTGGACAAGACCCTCCGCAACGGGGGCGCCGCGATTATATCGACCGGCTACGGCGAAGGGGAACACCGCGTCACCAAGGCTATTGACGACGCCCTCAACTCTCCGCTGCTGAAAAACCGCGACATAATGGGGTCGAAACACCTCCTGTTCAACCTCTACTTCTCCCGCGAGGCGGAGCATAAGTTCGCCATGGGTGAGGCAAACGAGCTGACCTCCTTCATCTCGCAGATCGACAAGAACGTTGATGTGATTTACGGTATCGCTTTCGACGAGACTCTCGGCGACAAGATCAAAATCACGATCCTCGCCTCGGGTTTCGAGCTGGTAATCAAGGGGGACCGCAAATTAAAGCCCAAACAGCAGAGCGAAATATTCCCAACCAAGCACAAGGGCTTCACTCCTACCGCGGACGAAACTGCCGAGCAGCCGGCTGCGGCCGAAGTTCTCGCGGGTGCTTACGGCAAGGACAAGATTGACAATCTAAATAAGCAGCGCGAGACGCTGCGCTACGTCATCCTCCGTCCCGAGCAGTTCAACGACGACGCAGTGATTGAGAAGTTTGAGCGCAACCCCGCCTACAACCGCGACCGCGCCATCACCGACGAGCTCCGCAACGACACCGCCGCCTCCCGCGGCTCCCAGGCCTCCGCGCCCCTGGCCGCTTCCGGCCCCCTCTCTCCCGCGGCTCCCGCCGACCAGCCCCGCCCCTCCGCCCCCGTCTCCCCCGCCTCCCGCGAAATCAAATTCTAAGGAGTATTAGAGAGTGTTTGAATTTAACACGAAGAAACATGAAGATGACTTCACTCTCTTAAAGGAGAATATGGTGTTGCCAAATTGGCATAAAGGAGGCTTGGTTAGCATTTTTTAACCAAAAAAGATGCGGGGAGACAGATCAAACTTTGTAATTTTGCAATGTTGAAAGGCGAATGCCGGTTCGACCCTCCGCAAAGCGGATGCTGAATTAGAAGATTGTTAGACGAAAAGAATATATACTTGAATTTTGGTTATGAGGGAGGAGTCAATCTGTGAAGATTGACTCTTTTCGCGTTTTATAGGGTAAGTGGGATACGGAATTGGTGGGAGGGTTCTCTTTGCGGATGGATATGCGGAGAGGGGGCGAGTGGCCGTGAGCATCGCCGCGGAAGGCATTTGGCTCGGTATGGACTAAACCAACGGGGTCGTATGGTTGTTTCCTGTATACGAAAGATTCATCACATCGCTTACAGTTTATGGATGACCTTGTAATAATCATCGTTCTCATACTTCTCAACGGGGTGTTCTCAATGTCGGAAGTCGCCCTGATTTCGGCTCGCAAGTCCAAACTGAACGCCGACGCCCGAAACGGCAACCGCGGGGCTGCCGTGGCGTTGAAGCTGCAAAACGAGCCGGACCGTTTTCTGTCGACTGTCCAGATCGGGATAACGCTTATCGGAATCCTGACCGGTCTTTTCTCGGGCGCGGCGCTCGCCACAGACCTCGCGGGCTATCTCGTCGGAATGGGAGTTTCGCGCGGCGTGGCCGCGAGTCTGTCGAAAATATTGATTGTGGCGGTGGTTACCTATCTGTCGATTGTCGTCGGGGAGCTTGTCCCCAAACGGCTGGGGCTCGGCCGGGCCGACTCTATCGCCAAGGCCGTAGCCGGACCGATGAGGCTGCTTTCGGTCATAACGTTCCCTATCGTATGGCTGCTTTCGGTGTCGACGACGGGGATAGTTAGATTGCTCCGTCTGGGTGGCAACTCGTCTAAGGTGACCGAGGAGGAAATAAAGTCCCTTATCCGGGAAGGCGCCGAGGCCGGTGAGGTGCGGGAGGTGGAACAGGACATTATGGAGCGGGCTCTCGTTATGGGGGACAGCCGCGTAGGTGCGATTATGACCTGCCGCAAGGAAGTGGCATCCCTGACAGTCGACATGGACGAGGCCGCGATCCGCAGAGTTCTCGCGGATGACCTTCATTCCTCATATCCCGTGTTCGACAAGGACAAGGAGGAGGTCTGCGGGGTGGTATCGCTCAAGCGCCTGATTTTGGCGCTCGGAACTCCGGGCTTCAATCTTACGGGGGAGCTGGCACCGGGTCTTAGCCTTCCGGAGACGATGACTGTCTACGACGCTCTCGACGCGTTCAGGGCCGCTAAGGAACATTCGGCGCTGGTTTATGACGAATACGGCTGCTTCCAGGGGATTGTGACGCTGCGCGACATTCTCGATGGCCTTGTCGGGTGTATTCCCGACGGGGTGGATGAGCCTTTCATTGTCAAGAGGCGCGACAAGGATGAGTGGCTGGTTGACGGGCGGTGTCCCGTCTACGATTTCCTCGCTTATTTCGACCGGGAGGACCTCTACGAGCCGGCGAGCTACACGACTCTTGCCGGGCTTATTATGGAGCATCTGCGCAAGGTTCCCGCTGAGGGGGACATATTCGTATGGAACGGCTTCAATCTCGAGGTCGCCGATATGGACCGCGCCCGTATCGATAAAATCGCTGTCTCTATGGCCTCCGTCCCGGCGGAATGACCGGACGCGTAATAATTACGAAAATAATTTGAGAGCTGCGGTTACGTCTGGCTCTCTATTTCGTATTAATGGTGTACGCCGAGGAACAAGGCTTATCAGACGTCAATACCCCTTGTCCCGGCTGCGGCTGCCATTCTTTGTAACGGGGGCGGCATCTAACAGTCTAAACCCATTGATATGAAAATATTCAGTATGCTGCCTGTCGTGGCGGCAGTGCTCCCTTTATGCCTTTGCGCCGCGGAGCTGAATGATACCGTTCCGGCGGACTCGGAGCGCGGTGTCAACCTCGGCGAGGTTATAGTGATCGCCAACCGGCCCGTGTTCAAATCGGCCTCCGACCGAATCATTTATCTGACAAAGAACGACCCGTTCGCGCCGGGACTGAATGGTATGCGGCTTCTCGGAAGGGTGCCCCGCGTTTCCGTTGTCAACGACGAGGTTAGGGTAGCCGGGAAATCTTCCGTGAGGTATATTGTTGACGGGCATCTGTTGGAAATGTCGCCTGAAGCGATAGTATCGCGGCTGAAAAACCTGCAATCGTCGGACATAGAGAAAATCGAACTGCTTACAACCCCTCCGGCCAAATACGCTGCGGAATCGAACGCCGCTTATATCAGCATCACGACTCGCGACGAATCGCTCGGAACCCGGGGGAACCTTTGGGGAAGCGGCACGTTCCGCGAGCAGTTCAGTCATCAGCTCGGCGGGAGCGTGAGTCATACGACGTGCCGGATTGAATTGTCGGCTGATGCCTCCTGGCAGGACAGCAGGGGTATCAACGACCTGAAACGGACTTACGCGTTCCCGGACCACGCCTTGGTGTCGGACCGTTCAAACCATTTCACGAACCGTTCGCTCGGAGCCAACGGGATGTTCAGATACAAGGTCAACCGGGGGCTAAGCGCCGGCGTGATTGTGAACTTCAACGCTATCAGGATGAAGAGCGAAATCAGGGATATGATCACTGGCAACGGCGTTATCTCCCTGTCGGAGAACAATTCCCCCGGTCGCCCTGACAAAGCCTTGACGCTGACCGCTTTCGGGGACTGGACGCTTGACGGGAGGGGAAAGACGCTCAGCCTGACATATAACTTTTTCAACCGCGAAACGCGTCCGCTCTCTGATGTCGCGACGCTTGTCGGGGGAGCGGAGCCCGTCAGGTTGCGCGACGAAGGGCGGAACAGGTACCGGATCAATTCTGTCAAACTGGATGCCCTCCTTCCGTTCGCCTGGGGCAAGATGGAGGCGGGTGCTGCCTATACGGCAATCAGCAATAGCTCGGGGCTGATAGTAAATGCGCTGGCTGACGGGAAGTGGGTCGCCGACGCATCGCAAAGCAATGATTTCGACTACGGGGAAAGAACCGCGGCGGTTTATGTCAGTGCGGAGCGGAACTTCTCAAAGACGTTGTTTTGCAGGGTAGGATTGCGTTATGAATATACGGATGTGAGCGGTGGGCAATGTGCCCGCGGCACGCGCCGCGGGAAAAACTATGGCCGCCTGTTTCCCTCGGTTAACGCGAGCTACAACATACCGAACGCGGGCAGAATCTCCCTCTCATATTCTATGGGGATAGCGCGCCCCGGATTCCGGGACCTCAATCCCTTCCGATACTATACGACGGTTTCAGATTATTTCTCGGGGAATCCCGACCTGGATCCGGCTGTCACACATAACGCCGAGGTGAATTATAGTTTCAAAGGTCTTTACGCGGTACTTTATACCTCCCATATGCCTGATGGAATCGGTTATCTTACCCGGTTCGGCGCTGACGGAAGCCGGCACACACTGCCGGAAAACTGCGTCACGACGAATAAGAGCGGCTTGTACGCGTCCTATGACAGGTCGCTGTTCGGGTGGTGGAGCCTCAAGGTCGGCGGAGAGCTGTTCCATACCTATGCGGAATCGCGCGTTGAGGATTTCCGAGATGCCGTCGACCGCTGTTGGAGCGGCAAAGTCGAGCTTAACACCTCCTGGATGCTCAACCGACAGAAAACGCTAATACTGAATTTCAGATTCAGCCATTATTTCCCCTGGAGTGACCGCATGACGCGCTATTCGTCAATCTCGCTCATCGTCTGCGACCTTCGCTATGCCCTGATGGGGCGAAGGCTGAACCTCTCCCTGTCGGTCAACGACCCGTTCGGCTGGAATATAACGGAATCACGCACTCGTTACAACGGCTATGAGGTGAAGGCCCGTAATGACATCCATTCCCACGCCGTCACGTTCCGGCTATCCTGGTCCTTCGGCCGCGACAAAGTGAAATCCGTCTACCGCGACACCAAGGAGCGCGACTCCTCCCGTATCTAAATACATTCAGTATATAGTAAAATTTATTTGTTCAAATCCCTTTGTTCACAATCCACTCGCCGGCTTTGGTCGAGCCTTTTCTGAATAGAATATCTTCTTTCTTTAGCTGTCTTACAATTTTCTCAACACCACCGATAGACAAATTTAGTCTATCTGCAAGTTCTGGTAGCGTCAGCTTTCCATTATCAATCAAAAGGGCAATAATTTTGGATTTATTATTTTCTCCCTTACTTTCGGATGGATTTTGAACATTATTGTTGATTTCTCCCTTACTTTCTCCCTTACTTTCGGATGGGCTTTGAACATTGTTGTTGATTTCTCCCTTACTTTCTCCCTTACTTTCTGGGGTATCGCCTACCTTAATGAGGTCATCGGGATTTCCATAAAGCAGTTTCATTGTCTCAATGTCGGGCTGATGTCCCTCAAAACCGAGCGTGAGCGTTGTACGGTCAACGCCGCCTGAGGTTGTCACTTCCAACTTGGGTGCGCAGTGATATACGCTCTGCCACGTCTTGAATATTCCCTGAAGGCCGCTTCCGGCGCGTTCTCCGTACTCCACCATCGCAAGCATCTTCATCATCACTCCGTTGCGGGGATCAGACGCGCTGTCCAGCAAAGCTTCGGTCAACGAAACTCGCATACTGCCGGGATTGGCGAATTTGAAGCCTTCCGCACTTTTCTGTACCACCACACCGCGCCTTCCATAGAAATCGGCATTTGCGAGCATATTGACAGTAGCTTCGCGCACGGTCTTGTGTAAGGGTGTGTCTTCGTCCCTATAATTGCCCTTAAACATGAACGGGACTTTCAGGTCGGACTGCAACTTGGGAATGACTTTAAGAATAAAATCAAACACGTTGCCGCTCCAGTCGCCCGATTGAGAAGTGACGCGGTCAGTCCAGCGGGCATAAATGCCGTTGGTGCGGTTCTCCTGATAATCAAGGAAGTAGTTTGGGAATAAGGCGGTAATCTCGTATTCATACCCGAACATCAGCAGGCCTGCCACAGTAGGATGAAATTTCCCGGTGTCTTTATCTTCCCTGACAGCCCCTATGCGACGTAGGAACATGGCGTCATCTTCCTTGTTCCATAGATGGTTCTGACGTACGAGTTTAAATATGTTACGATATGATTTTACGGTTTCATAGCAGAATACGGAGACATCGAGGTCGGTAAGAAGTTTGTTGTCATCTGTCACTAACGCGGAATCACGAATCATCAGCGCTACCTCTTCGAGCGAACAATGATAGTCTCCTTCAAAGTTTCTGCGATATGTCCCGGTTCGAGGGTCGGAACCTACATATACAGGGCGAGATGTGCGCTCTGCGCGTGGCACGTTTATCACGATTACATCCTTGCCTTCAAGTTTTTCCGGGACAGCCATACTATCGGTCAGAATATTGCTGCTCACTTTCTGACGGTTGTTGACCGTATTCCAAAAGTCTTTCATCAATTTATGGACGTCATCAAGTCCCTCGACATGCAATGCGCCATCTTTGGGGTTTTCCTTTACCCCAAGTACAATCACACCGCCATCGCTATTGGCGAAGGCAGAATATGATTCCCACAAAGAGTTCGGCAGACCGCCACGTGCCGACTTGACTTCAAGCCGGGAACTCTCTTTATATGTTGTCAGCAATTCGAGGCTGAAAGATCCTGGAGTCTCCATGTACAATGCTGTAATAAATACAAATTTACAAAATTATTCTGACTTACAGGCATCTGGACAATTTTGTTTTTGAGAAACCCGGACAAAATAAAAGTCGCTGAAACCTCAATGTTTCAGCGACTTTATTTCCATTTAAGTGGTCCCACTAGGGCTTGAACCTAGGACCCACAGATTATGAGTCTGTTGCTCT